>JAGAEH010000214.1 GCA_017613225.1 Lachnospiraceae bacterium | reverse complement strand
TTTTCACCTGGCCAGGTGAAAAGAGAACCGTCCCCATTTCACGTCTATGATGCTTTTTTTACTTGGTGCCGAAGATACGGTCGCCGGCGTCGCCCAGGCCGGGGCAGATGTACTTGTTCTCGTTCAGACATCTGTCTAAGGAGCAGGTGTAGATCGGGACTTCCGGATGGGCGGCATGGACGCGCTCCACGCCCTCCGGAGCGGCGATGATGCTCAGGAACTTGATGTTCTTGCCGCCGTGCTGCTTGACGAAGTCGATGGCGGAAACGGCGCTGCCGCCGGTGGCCAGCATCGGATCCAGCAGGAGGATCAGGCGCTCGTCGATGGGATCCGGCAGTTTGCAGTAGTATTCGTGAGGCTCATGGGTGACAGGGTCGCGGTACAGGCCGATATGGCCGACCTTCGCGCTGGGGGTCAGGGACAGGATGCCGTCCACCATACCCAGGCCTGCGCGCAGGATGGGAACGATGGCAAGCTTTCTGCCGCTGATCACCTTGGAAGTGCACTTTTCAATGGGCGTGGTGACCTCGACCTCTTCCAGAGGAAGGTCGCGCAGGACTTCGTAGCCCATCAGGGTAGCGATCTCCTGGATCAGGGCGCGGAACTGGCTGGTGCCGGTATGGATGTCACGGAGCATGGTGATCTTATGCTGGATCAGCGGATGGTCAAGAATGGTAAAGTTATCGTACATGGGTCCACCTCGGAAATGTTTTTTCAAGTTTAGCACCTTTCGCAGGGGGCTTCAAGAAAAAAATGGGAGAATCTGCGTCAGCCGGACCGGGAAAAGCAGGGAGGCACCGGAGAAAGAGGCTGCGAGAACCTGAAAACTATGTGAAGTTTCCGCCAAATGGTTTGTGGTCTGTGTGGTTTTCTGCTACAATACCTGCGGACTGTGTTCAATACAAAAGCCCGGAAAAGGCCGTGCCGGCCAAAGCCGGGAGGAGACGACAGAAAGGGGAAATCAGAACATGAAAGCACCGTTTTCTCCCCATCTGCTGCTGATCAGAGACGGATTGAAGGAACTGATCGCGCTTTTGGGGAAAGATTATGAATACGTCAGCGTGCTGGCGACGGACTCCAAGGGCATTTCCGTGTCCAGCTCCAAGCACAAAAAGTCGGTGGACAACCGCACCATGAGCACCGAGCGCGGCATCGTGGCGCGGGTCTGGAAGGACGGCGGCTATGCCGAGTACGCCTTCAACGAATTTTATCCGGACATGGTGGCGGATATCGCCAAAAAGGCAAAAAGAGAGCTGGACGCGCAGCTTTCCCTGCTGCAGGCCATCGGCGTGAAGAACTATGAAACGCCGGTGATGCCGGACGAGCCTCAGACCCTGTTCGTGGAAAAAGAGGCGGAGATCCTGCCGGAAGACGTGAACGTGAAGGCCCTGGTGGAAAAGCTGAACGGCATCTGCGAGACCGGCCTGGCGGCGGATGAGCACGTGATCAACTGCACCGTGCGGGCCGCCTCCACCCATGTGAACAAGATGTTCCTGACCAAGAACAGAGATCTCTGCCAGAGCTACGTCTACAGCGAGGGATCCGTGTTCGTGGTGGCCGGAAAGGACGGCGAGACGAAGATCAATTACGAGAGCGTTTCCGGCCTGGCCGGCGCGGAGATCTTTGACGCGCTCACCGAAAAGGTGAAGTCCTGCGTGTCCGTGGCGGTGGAGATGCTGGACGCGGACCGCATCGTCCCCGGGGAATACGAAGTGATCACCAGCCCCGAGGTCTCCGGCCTGATCGCTCACGAGGCCTTCGGCCACGGCGTGGAGATGGACATGTTCGTGAAGGACCGCGCCCTGGGCAAGGAGTACATCGGCAAACGCGTGGGCAGCGACCTGGTGACCATGCACGAAGGCGCCGCCTATGTGGACGAGGTCTCCAGCTACGTCTTTGACGACGAGGGCACTCTGGGAGGAGACGTGATCGAGATCGACCACGGCATTTTAAAGACCGGCATCTGCGACGTTCTGGCCGCCCTGCGTCTGGGCACCCTGCCCACCGGCAACGGCAAGCGGGAGAGCTATGACCGCAAAGCCTATACCCGCATGACCAACACCGTGTTCGAGAGCGGGGATTCCACTCTGGAAGAGATGATCGCCTCCGTGAAGTTCGGCTATCTGCTGGAGGGCATGGACAGCGGCATGGAGGACCCCAAGCACTGGGGAATCCAGTGCATCGTCAGCCGGGGCCGGGAGATCAAGGACGGAAAGCTGACCGGAAAGATGGTGGCTCCCATCATCATGACGGGCTATGTGCCGGATCTGCTGGGCAACATCAGCATGCTGTCGAAGGACTGCAAGGTGTTCGGCTCCGGCGGCTGCGGCAAGGGACACAAGGAATGGGTCAAGGTCTCCGACGGCGGCCCCTACATCAAGACGAAAGCGAGGCTTGGCTGACATGGAACTGATCAAGTATCTGAATGCGGAAGGACTGGACTGGGAACTGGACCAGACCATCACCAGAGGCTGGGAATTCTACTTCATCAAGCATGAGCTGGATCAGCACCGGGCCAAGGAAGTAAACGATATCACGGTGAAGGTCTTCCGCACCGCGGAGGACGGCACCATGGGTACGGCGTCCGCCACGATTCCCCTGCCTTCGGTCAGCGCTGAAATGAAAAAAGAGGAGATGGAGGCCCTGGCAAAGGACCTGGCCTACCGGGCCAGCCTGGTAAAGAACAAGCCCTACAAGCTGCTGCAGGGCGACGCGTCCCGCGGCGGACAGGAGCAGCCCATGGAGCGGCCGGACATCCCTTCCATCGCGAAGGCTTTCATCGAGGCCCTTCGGGGACTGCCCGAGACGGAGACGGAATTCATCAACAGCTACGAGATCTTCGTGGAGGAGAAACTCCGCCGTTTCCGCAATTCCGCGGGCATCGACGTGTCGGAGATCCGCCCCGAGAGCTTCGCGGAGGTGGTGATCAACGCCCGCAGGGACGGCCATGAGATCGAGCTCTACCGCAGCTACGACAGCGGCACCTGCGACGGGGACGCCTTAAAGGAGGATCTGACCCGGGCCATGGGGTTCGGCAGGGACCGCCTGCTGGCGGAGCCCACGCCGGCCCTGGGCAGCATCGACGTGCTGTTCTCCACGGCGGACGCCGTGAACATCTACGAATTCTTTACCTACAGACTGCTGGCCAACCTGATCTACCAGCAGTATTCGGACTGGGCCGTTGGCGAGAACGTGGCCCCGGATGCTGTAGGCGACAAGCTGACCGTCACGGCGCTGAAGGAGCTCCCCAACTCCTCCGAAAACAAGGCCTTCGATGAGGAAGGCGCGCCCATCACCGACACGGTGGTGATGGAGGACTTTGTGCCGAAGGCCATCCTGGGCAACCGCATGTTCTCCCAGTACATGGGCCTGGAGCACAGCTTCATCCCCTCCAACTACCGCGTAACGGGCGGCACCCGCACGGAGGAGGAGCTCCGCAGCGGACGCTATCTGGAGGCGGTGGAGTTCTCCGATTTCCAGGTGGACGAGGTGACGGGTGATATTTTCGGCGAGATCCGTCTGGGCTACCTGCACGACGGCGATCAGGTGAAGGTCGTGACCGGCGGTTCCGTGTCCGGCTCCATGTTCGACTTTATCAAAGACTTCATGGCTTCGAAGGCGCTGCGCCAGTATGACGAGATGGAGATCCCGGCCCTGACCCGCCTGAAGAACGTGACCGTGACCGGCATAGAAAAGGAATAATCATAATCCAAAAGGAAGAAATCGAAAGATACATTTTCGTTGAAATCCTACAGGTTCTATGATATCATTTTTTAGATAACTATATATAGTAGATTTCTTGAAACGGAGGATGACCATGGACGCATACGAAAAGGCAAAAGAAGTTTACGAACAGTGGCTTGCCAATCCGCTTTTCGACGCGGAGACGCATGAAGAACTGCTGAGCATCGCGGACAACAAGGACGAGATCCTTGACCGTTTTTACATGGATCTGGAGTTCGGCACCGCCGGCCTGCGGGGCATCATCGGCGCCGGCACCAACCGCATGAACAAATATGTGGTGCGGAAGGCGACCCAGGGCCTGGCCAACTACATCCTGAAACAGGGCACCCAGGACATGGGCGTTGCCATCGCCTACGACTGCCGCCGCATGTCTCCCGAGTTTTCCATGGAAGCTGCCCTCTGCCTGGCTGCCAACGGCATCAAGGTCTATCTGTTTGACGAGCTGCGCCCCACCCCGGAACTGTCCTTCGCGATCCGCTATCTGGGCTGCACCTCCGCCATCAACGTGACCGCCAGCCACAATCCGCCGGAATACAACGGCTATAAGGCATACTGGGCCGACGGCGCCCAGGTGACGCCGCCCCACGACGAGGGCATCATGGCGGAAGTCAACGCCATCACGGACTACGCCGACGCCAAGACGATGGACGAACAGGCCGCCCGCGACGCGGGCCTGCTGATCACCATCGGCAAGGAAGTGGACGACGCCTTCATCGCGGCCTGCAAGGCGCAGATCCGCGAGCCGGAGGCCATCGCGAAGGAAGCCAAGGATCTGAAGATCGTCTATACGCCCCTTAACGGCGCCGGCAACAAGACCCTGCGCCGCATCCTGGCGGAGCTGGGCTTTGAGCAGGTGTACGTCGTGAAGGAGCAGGAAGCCGCCGACGGCAACTTCCCCACCGTATCCTATCCGAACCCGGAGGATCCCAAGGCCTTTGAGCTGGCCCTGAAGCTGGCGAAGGAAGTGGACGCCGACATCGTGCTGGCCACCGACCCCGACTCCGACCGCATCGGCATGTTTGCCAAGGGAGACGACGGCTACATCCGCTTCAACGGCAACATGACCGGCTGCCTGCTGGCGGACTACGAACTGGGCCGCCTGGCGGCACAGGGCAAGCTGCCTAAGGACGGCGCCGTGATCTCCACCGTGGTATCCAGCCGCTTCATCCAGTCCATCGCCAAGTATTACGGCGTGGACTTTTACGCCACCCTCACCGGCTTCAAGTACATCGGCGCCCAGATCAAGGAGTTCGACGACAACAACTCCGGCACCTTCATCTTCGGCTATGAGGAGAGCTTTGGCTACCTGATCGGCGACCACGCCCGCGACAAGGACGCCATCGTCGCCGGCATGGCCCTCTGCGAAGCGGCCGCCTATTACAAGAGCCAGGGCAAGAGCCTGTGGCAGGCCATGATCGACCTGTGCGAGCGCATGGGCTACTATCAGGAAGGCTCCCGTTCCATCACCCTGAAGGGCCTGGACGGCAAGGCGAAGATCAAGGCCATCATGGCCGGACTCCGGGCCAACCCGCCGAAGGAGATCGACGGCATGCCGATCCTGGAGATCGCCGACTTCTCCACCCAGACCGCTGTGGATCTGGTGACCGGCGAGACCAAGGCCCTGACCCAGCCCAAGTCCAATGTGCTGACCTACAAGCTGGCAGACGATTTCTGGTGCGCGGTACGCCCTTCCGGCACGGAGCCGAAGATCAAGATCTACGACGGCGCCAAGGGCGGATCCTTCCCGGACGCGGCCGAAAAGGAAGCCGCGCTGGCGGAGGCCATGCTGAAGATCGTTGAGGAAGCAGGAGAATAAACACACAGTTCGGGAGAATAAACAACAGTTATGGAAGAGACACGAAACAACGTGCAGAGAAAGATCGCGGAGAACAAGCGGGCCGCCAGAAGGCGCCGGGCTATCCGCAACCGGATCATCTTCGGAGCGGTGGTCTTTGCCGTCCTGGTGCTGATCAGCTTTCTGATCTACAAGATCTTCTTTGCACCTACTGACGAAGGCGAGACAAAGGAGCCGATCTTCAGTACAGAAGCACCGGAAACCACGAAGGGCGCGGAGGCCACCACCTCCGCTCCCTCCGGGACAGACACTAAGCCGCCCGTCATCGAAGGCGTCACCGACCGCGAGATCACGGTGGGCGACACCATTTCCTATAAGCAGGGCGTGACGGTGACGGACGATACCGACCCCTCCCCCAGGCTGGATGTGGACGCCAGCCAGGTGGATCTGAACACCCCCGGCAGCTATACGGTGACCTACACCGCCACGGACGCCTCCGGGAATCAGACAAAGAAGACCGCTACGGTCACCGTGAAGGAACAGGAGACCCAGACCCAGCCCGCCAGCCAGTCCGGCACAGAGGATGACGATCCCGCCACCGCGGAGGAGCGCTCCTACATGAAGTACCTGGCGAAGTCCTACTTAAGGCAGATGGGCGTCACCGACGACATGAGCCTGGAGAAGAAGGCGCTGAAGATCTGGCACTGGGTCAACTGGGAACTGGATTATACCGCCACTTCCGACAAGAGCAGCTGGGTCAGGGGAGCCATCCAGGCTTTCGATACCCACAAGGGCGACTGCTTCAACTACTTCGCGGCAGCCAAGGCCCTGCTGCAGGAGGCGGGGATCCCCGAGGTGGACGTGGTCAAGAGCGACACGTCCCACTCCATGCATTTCTGGTGCCTGGTGGACGTGGGCAATGGCTGGTATCACTTTGATCCCACCCCCCGTGAGGGCGACGGCGACTATTTCTTCCTGGTGACGGACGAGCAGCTGGACGCCTATTCCGAGGCCCACGAAAACAGCCATATCTTCGATCACAATGCCTATCCGGCCAGAGCCACGGAGATCGTCACCGACATGAACGATCAGCCGCCCCACAATGAGGTCAATCCATGATGAGGCGCGGGCGTAAAAACAGAGGTCTCTGCTTCAGGCTCGCCGCGATGGCACTGGCGGCATCCATGACCCTTTCGGCCTGCAGCATGGAAGTGACGGAATCGGTGACGGATCCTGAGAACACCGCGGAGGTGTCGGTACAGGATACCACGGAGGACAACAGCGGGGAGACGGAAACGGAGCCTTCCGAAGAGCCGGAGACAGAGCCGGTGACGGAAGCTCCCGTTACAGAGGAGCCCACCACGGAGCTGGACATGCCGCCGCGCATCTTCGGCACGAGGGACATCACCGTGGAGGTGGGCGGCACTGTCTCCTATAAGAAGGACGTATGGGTGGAGGACGATCACGACCCCTTCCCCACCCTGGAGATCGACAATTCTGAAGTGGACCTGAACACGGCGGGAGTCTATCCCGTCACCTACCGGGCCACGGATTCCGCGGGGAACGTTTCCCAGGTGATCATCCGGGTCTACGTGGTGGAGCCGGAGACGGAGATCGATCCCGCAGCCACGGAGGAGGAGATCGCGCGGATGCACCAGCTGGCCAGGAACGCTCTGGACGAGTGCACCTGGGGCGGGATGTCCTCTTCGGAGGAGCTTTGGGCGATCTTCTGGTACGTCAAATACAACATGAAATATGTGAACGGGACCGATAAGAGCAGCTGGGTCCACGAGGCGATCCGGGGCCTGGAAGAAGGCACCGGCGACTGCTTCACTTACTTTTCGGTGCTGAAGGCGATGCTGGAGGAAGCGAAATACGAGACCGTGGACATGACGCGCCTCGGCGGCGAGACCAGGCACTTCTGGAGCCTGGTCAAGTATCAGAACGAGTGGTACCACATCGACTCCTGTCCCCGTTCGGCGGATCACGGCAAGTATTGGTACTGCTTCCTGCGGACCGACGCGGAGCTGGCCCACTTTACCGAGACCTGGGGCGAAGGCTACTACTACGTCTTTGACGAGTCTCTGAGCCCGCGGACGCCGGAGGAGAGCCTGGACCTGGGCTATGACATCAACGGCGAAGGCCACGATTACTATGACGAGGACTGACGACCGATGAGAAAGACACTTGGCGTGATCGGCGGACTGGGGCCCATGGCCACCGCTTATTTCCTGGAACTGGTCACGAAGATGACGAAGGCCGCCTCCGACCAGGAGCATCTGCACGTGCTGATCGACTCCGAGCCCCGGACGCCGGACCGCACCGGCTTTTTGACGGGGGAGAAGACGGAGGATCCCTTTCCCTGGCTGCTGAAAGGCGGCAGAAACGTGAAGGCCATGGGGGCCGAGGTGCTGGCAATGCCCTGCAATACCGCCCATGCCTTTTACGACAGGCTGCAGGCGGAACTGCAGCTTCCCTTCGTGCACCTGATCCGGGAGACCGCCCTGGTTCTGCGGGAGGCGGGAGTGGAGAACATCGGCCTGATGGCCACGGAAGGGACCGTGAAGACCGGCCTCTACCAGCGGGAGCTGGAGAGATTCGGGATCCGGACCGCGGCGCCGGATGCGGAGCTGCAGAAACAGGTCCATCACGTGATCTTCCAAAACGTCAAGGCGAACCTGCCGCCGGAGATGGACCGCTTCTTTGCCGTGCGGGACGAGCTGTTCCGGCAGGGCGCCCAGGTGATCGTGCTGGGCTGCACGGAGCTTTCGGTGGTCAAGAAGATCGGAAACATCGGCCCCGGTTTCCTGGACGCCATGGAGGTCCTGGCGGCGAAGTCGGTGACCGCCTGCGGCGCGGAGCTGGCCGCGGGATACGAGAGGCTGATCTCGGAATAAAAAGAGGAGTGAAGGGATCCTTCGCTTCGCTCAGGATGACAGAAAAATGCTCAGGATGATAGAAAAATGCTTAGGATGATAGAAAAATGCTTAGAATGATGGGGGTTACAGGGCTGTC
>JAGAEH010000213.1 GCA_017613225.1 Lachnospiraceae bacterium | reverse complement strand
CGAGGACGATCACGATCAGTACGAGCGCGGGAAGGATGGTCAGGAAGTTCGGTTCCTTGGCTTTGGCGACCAGCGTGTCACCGGGCTGCTCAACGACACCGGCTTCCTCGTTTGCCATCGCTTTGGCGGTCGCAACGATCTCGCGGGCCTCCTCAGCCGTCATCTGGCTTCCGGCTTTTCTGTCCGCGCCGACCATGCTGGGCTTGACGGCGCCGACGATAATGATGTACAGGATGATGATCAGGCTCAGCACCAGGCCGGGGACGATGCCTGCCATGAACAGGCGGACGATGCTCGTCTCGGTCAGCATGCCGAATAGGCAGAAGGTGATGCTGGGCGGGATCATGATGCCCAGTGTGCCGCCGGCGGCGACGGTACCGACCGCGAAGCCGGCGTCATAACCGCGCTTCTGCATCTCGGCGATGGAGATGCGGCCGATGGACGCGGCGGTGGCAGGAGAAGAACCGCAGAGTGCGGCGAATACCGTGCAGGTCACGGTGGTGGCGATGGCGAGGCCGCCCTTCAGTTTGCCGACGCTCTTATTGAGCACCGCATAGATGTCCTCCGCGATGTGGCCCTGGGAGAGGAATTCCGACATCAGGATGAACATCGGGGCAATGACCTGGTTGAAGCCGGTGCCCTGGGTATAAGCCGTCTTACCGAAGCGCGACAGGAGGTCGGGGCGCATCCAGATCAGGGTGACGACGATAGCGGTGAAGCCCATGGAGGTGAAAACAGGTGTGCCGAGGAACATCGTGATCAGCATGATAGCAAAGATGATGACCAGCATGGATCCGGAACTCATAACTGTCTCTCCCCCTTCCTTACAGATACTTGTCCCCGCCTGCGATCAGGTCGAGAATGATGAAGATCAATGTCAGCATCATCTGGATGGACCCAACGATGATCGCGAGGTAGGAGATGATCAGCGGGAACTTAAAGGCATAGGTCGCCAGCGCGAAGGTGCCGTCCGGGTTGATGGACTTTGTCGTAACGAACCAGCCGCCGTAGAGGAACGCGCACATGACGATGAAGCTGATGACATAGCCGATGATCGACATGATACGCCGGGGCATACGTTTCTCGCTGTTGGACTTGCTGTCCACCAGGTTTCGGATCAGGTCGACGGAGACATGGCCTAGTTCCTGGAACGCCCAGGAAGAGCCGAGGAAAGCCGCCCAGATGAACAGGCCGGTGGAGAGGTTCAGCGTCCAGGTCGTCGGGGAGGCAAAGACTTTGCGGAGAATGGATTCCATGACAGCCAGAACAGAGATCGCCAGCGTGTAGATCCCGCAGAAATACGCGCCGATCTTGTTGATGACATACATGAACTTCGGGTACCTCAAGCATATCCCTCCTTGTCAGTTTCGGGGACAGATGTACACCATCCCATCATATTTTCTTTATTATAAGTTATGATAACTCCGTCAGTCAAATTTTGATAAGGACTGTAGTCATTCCAAAAGCGACTGCATTTTGTGATCATCCGGACAGAAAACAGCCGCCGGAGGTCATTCCTCCGCGCCGGCTGTTTTTGTCAGTTGCCTTACCCTCCGGATCAGGATGAACGTGACCGCGATGACAACGGCCTCCGCGCCGATGAGCACATACGCCGTCCAGGCAGGAGCCGGGAGGAGCGACATGGCATACCAGGTCCGTCCCGCTTCATAGACCATAAACAGCATCTTTGCAACGGAGAGCGCGTTCAGGACGATGCTGAGTACCGGGAGCGGCCGGTCCGGCGGGCAGGACTGGCGGGCAATGATGTTGATGCAGAGAAGAATGATGAAAACGAAAGTCGCAAGGATCGGGTGGATCAGCGTGACTTCCTTCAGCCCCGTGGCGAGAACGCTGCCGTCTGCAGAAAAGGCCGTCGGAACAGTTTTGGGCAGTTCCGGGTAGAGCATGTCCATAATAATGAACCCGGCCGCCAGCGCAAGAAACGCCAGCGCTTCCAGGGCGATCGATACCGGTGTGAATCTCAGGATCAGCTTTTTTCTCCGCAACAGACTGAATTCCGCCATGTTAAATCCCCCGTTCAGGGCCGGCACGACCGGCTCCACCGTTAGGATAGCATGCGCCCCGGCACTCGTCAACAGATTTGCCTCGGCATTTATCCCGGATACGGCAGAGCCGGGGCTGACGGTCTCCGGAGAGCAGTTTGTGCGGCGATACGCCGCTGGAGAGAACGCAAGGTTTTCCTTGACTAGCCAACGGTTTCGCGCTATAGTATCAATAACATTTTCAAGCTGTTAAAGCAGAAGGAGGCTTCCATCATGAAAACTGACAAACACACGGAAGCTCCCTTCTTTTTCTTTCCTTCCGCCCGCTTTTTTGGGGGCTTTGTTTCCAATGCGAGAAAACAGGACAATGTCTGAAAGCAAGTTGTGGCTTTGTATATGCAATCCGCTCCTGGTCCTTCGGACAGGAGCGTTTTTTAGTGGACTGAAGAAAGGTGAACGAAATGGATCTGTCTGAAGCAAGAGAACACATCCGTGCCGTCGACGAGGAGATGGCGGAACTGTTTGTCAGGCGCATGGAAGCGGTAAAGGGTGTCGCGGCATACAAGCAGGAACGGGGACTTCCCGTCGAGGATAAGGAGCAGGAAGCCCGGGTCATCGAAGGAAGAGGAAAGCTGATCGGAGATCCCCAGCTGCGTTCATACTATGTACAGTTTCTGCAGAGCACTATGGATATCAGCAAGAGCTGGCAGCACAGGCTGATGG
>JAGAEH010000212.1 GCA_017613225.1 Lachnospiraceae bacterium | reverse complement strand
TCCTCGTCCTCAGCCCGGCCCGCGCACAAGAGTTCCAGCGCGTACAGAGAGGCCTTAAAGCCGATGGCCAGGCCCCCGCAGACGTGGCCGTGAAAGGCCGCGCATTTTTCCCACAGCATATCTTCCTTATTTACATCCATCTCCTCGATCTCTCCTCTTTCGGTTTTTGCGTTCATCCCCTGCCTGGACCGGCCGTCTTACCTGGGCAGTTCTTCCTCCGCCAGGATACAGTCGTTGAACTTCGCGAAACGCTTCAGGCACTGCCAAAGCGCCGCCTCCAGCTTTTTGGTCCGGCGCACGCCGGGCTCCAGCCACAGGCCCTTTACCCGCAGGACGCCGGCCTTCCGGTCCGCGGCGGTGTCGATCCGGCCGACAAAGTCCTCGCCCCACAGGATGGGCAGCGTATAATGGCCGTACTTCCGCTTGTCCGCCGGCGTGTAGATCTCCCAGCTGTACTGAAAATCCCACAGCGCTTTGATCAGGGCCTTGTCCCACATCAGCGGGTCCAGCGGCGCGATGAAGGCCATCCGCGGCTTCCGGTCCAGCGTTCCTTCCAGGACCGCCCGCATCAGGGGCTCATCCTCCGCCAGGTAATAAAACGTGGGTCTGATGCCCTCCGCCTGCACGGGAAAGATCTCCTTCGCCGCCGCCATGCGGGTGATCGATGCCCGGCGCTGCTCCGCGTTCAGGCCCAGCCCCAGAAGAGCCATGGAGTTCTTGTCCCACAGCAGTCCAACGGCGCCGATGCGCCGCTTCAGCCGCCAGTCGGTCAGCGCGCCCCCGTCCCGGCAGGGATCATCCGCCGCCAGCAGCGCGGGATCCAGATGCCGCTCGGCCAGATCGTAGAACTTGCGGCTGCCGGCCTTGTGGTGGATCACCAGCACGCCGTCCGTGTAGAGCTGCTCCAGGACGGAGCGGGCGGCTGGGGATCTGCCGTGCCAGCTGCCGCTCCAGTGCATGGAGGAATGCCAGAAGATCTCGCCTTTGATGGGAAGGGTATCGCTGGATACCGGGCCGTACTCTTCGATGTAGGCCAGGGCCTCCTCTTCCAGTTCGGCCAGACCTTCAAAGGTCTTCCCCAGGGCCCGGCTGCGCTCCCGGTAGCCGGAAAACCAGGGCCAGTCCTCCGCGGGCCAGATGGACAGCTCCTTATCGGCATAGTCCACCAGCAGGCGGTCCCTGTACAGAAGCTCCTGCAGCATGGGTTTTGCAAAGCCCTTCACCCGGGACTGGAGCGTCAGCTCCGCGTTTTTGCCGCAGACGTCCACCGGGTCGAACTGGATGCAGCCCGCCTGCCGGACGTAGGCATAGGCGCCTTCCTTTCCCGAAAAGCGGTACGCTCCCAGCAGCCCCTGTTTGGACAGGATGAACTGCCTCGCCTGTTGTCTGGTGATGGTCAGCATGCCTGTTTTTTCTCCTGCGCCTGGTCCGCGATCCGGATCGTCAGCACGTTCAGGCCCAGGATGTTCTGATACTGCACGTCCTTCGCCATCCTGAACACCATGCGGATGCCGATGTTCTTCATGATATCATCGGACTCCGCCATCTTCTGCCGTTCTCCCGGATCGAAGGGTACGCAGTCGTCCTTGATACGCAGGATCACGTCCTCGTTTTTGTGGACCACGCGGATGTCGACGGTGTGCTTTTTATCGTCCTTCGTAAACCCGTGCTCCACCACGTTGCCGGCCATCTCCTCCAGGAAAAGTCCGGCCATGTAGGCGCCGCGCCTGCTGACGCCGCGATCCAGGCAGAAGTTCTGGACCTGCTCGGCGATGCATACGACCTCCTCCACGCTTCTGACGGTCAGGTCCATCCGCTCATCCGCGGCCGCCCCGAAATCTTCCGGAATGACCATCAGTTCCTCCATGTTTTTCGGCAGCTTCCGGTTTTGTATCCAGGAGTAGCCGACGATCACCGCCGTCGTAACGATACCGTTCAGCACGTTGGCGACGTATGCGCTGTTTATGCCGAGCCAGCGGATCAGCAGTGCGGTAAAACCAGCCACACAGACAACGCCGTCAAGCAGCGCCAGCAGGTGCACCAGCACATTCTTTCCCGACGCCTGGCCGTAGCAGGTGAAATGCATCATGATAATGGAAAGCGGCATGCACAGCGGCAGGATCCTGAAACCCCAGACCGTCATGCCGAAGACCGGAGCCGAGGGATCCGGATAAAAGATGTGCGTAAGCGGGACGGCACAGAGGATAATAGCCGCGATGATGCAGCACATCAAAGGGATGAACCGCCTGAACATCACACGCATGACGTCTGTCAGCGTCTGCCGGTCTTCCTCGCCCACACTGACGCTGATCAGCAGGCGGGACACGGACAGCATTCCGCCCGGGATCGCCCAAAACAGACCCAGGAGATAATTCGCCGAAGCGAAAGCGGAGATCCCGACGCTCCCGACAAAAGCGCCCAGCAGATAGTTCACGATCAGACCGCGCGCGGTCTGGTACACATTGGAGGCGGCGCCGGGAGTGCCGATCCGTATGATCTCTTTCAGTTCGTTCCAGACCATCTCTCCGAAAGAGATGCGGAAATGCGATCTGCCGGAAAGAAAGACCTGCCCCTGTACGGCCAGATATACCCACAGGCCCAGGGACGAGGCCAGCGCCAGTCCGAAAGCCTTCATCTGCAGCACCTTCACAAACAGGAAGTTCAGCAGGATATTGACAACGATGTAGACCAGGCTGGCAGTCATGGTCCGCCGTCCTTTGTTCTCGATGGAAAGGAAGGCGGCGAAGGCGCTGCCCAGCATCAGCGGGATGACGCCGATCGCCTGCCCCAGGACATAAGCGTTGAAATACGGCCGCACCGCCGGGTCGCTTACCAGAAAACCGGACAGGTCGAAGACCCCGATCACCAGGAAAAACGCGATGAAGGCCAGCGCGGTCATCAGGGACGCAGCCAGGTTCAAGGAAAAGATGTTCTGCATCTTTTGCTGCTCGTTCTGTCCCATGTACTTCCCGCACAGGATCGCCGAACCGCCCACAAGGATGGTGCTGAGGGACGTTATCAGCATGCCGATGGGGCTGTAGATCCCCACCGCGCTCATGGCTTCGATACTGACATAGTTGCTGGCAAAGAAGCTTGAAACGATCCCGTTCACGGCACCGGTGGCGCACAGCAGGACCTGCGCCGGCAGCAGCCGGAACATCGTCTTTGTCACCATTTTGGCATTGGCTTTCTGATCTTCCATTGTTTCAATACATTCCTTATGTTATTTTATCCTTGGACATGGATCTGATTCAGGAGGTATTTATGATCTTTTTAGGCTATCCCCGCTGTTCCACCAGCAACAAGGCCCAGAAGTGGGCCGATGACCATCATGTCGCCTATGTGTTTCGCCACATTAAGGATGATAACCCGACGGAGCAGGAGCTTCGCGCCTGGCACGCCCTGAGCGGCCTGCCCTTAAAGCGCTTTTTCAATACCAGCGGCATGCTCTACAAGGAGCTGCAGCTGAAGGACAAGCTGCCGCAGATGACGGAGGACGAGCAGTTCGCGCTGCTGGCCACCGACGGCCTGCTGGTAAAGCGGCCCATGCTGATCGCCGAAAATTTCGTGCTGGTGGGCTTCAAGGAAGCCGAGTGGGCGGAAAAACTGCTGTAGACAGTTTCCCCGGCCCCGATCCGGGCCGCACATAAGGACGAGCTGCATTTGACAAAAGCCCTTAGCGAAGCAACGGCCGGATCGAGCTTTTCGAGGACCTGTCTGAGCGAAGCGAGTTCCGCAGAAAAGCGAGTGTATATCCGGACGGAAGCTGAGCTTAGCCGCTTTTGTCACCGCAGCGAGCCTTGTGCGGCACGGATCGGGGTATGCGTAAAGCGCAGCAAGCCTTATGCGGCACGGATCGCGCTTCGTACTAAATCAGTATCAGCTTTTTCTGCTGCTCCGCCAGGTAGTACACGCGGTCCTTCTCCTGGCAGATGTTCTCTTCAATGTACATGTATACGGTCTGCCCGTCCCAGCAGGCCAGATCGTCGCAGACGTTCAGTTCCAGGGCGTACACCATGTCCGCCTCCAGCTTCAGCTCGCCCTTTCCGGGCACGAACCCCTGATTGTCATACATTCCGATCACCGGCCCCGCGCCGTGGCCGAAAGTGCCCACGGTATGGCTGTAGAGCCAGGGCCGCAGACCCGCCGCCTGGGCGGATTCCATGGCCGCCATGAACACCTGGTTGCCCGTCAGGCCGATCTCCATGTTGTCCATCACGATCCGGCGGAAACGATTGCCCTGGTCCAGCAGGTCCTGCAGCTCGGCAGGCGCCTCGGTCTCTTCTTCGCCCAGGACGTAGCCCACCCACTGGACGTCCGTGTACAGTTTCACGAAAGTCCCGTAAAAACCGATGTCGCAGTGCAGCAGATCACCGGGCTGGATCACGCCCTCCGTCATCACGGAGGATGACCCTTTTCGCTGGAAATTCACGTCCGGTCCGAACCAGAAATGGACGCCCAGGCTGTGGAACAGATCGCGCATGGCCCAGGATACGTCGTCGGTGGTGGTGACGCCCGGGGTGATAACGTCCCTGGAGAAGCAGGCTTTCACCACGTCCTGGGTGATCTCCGTAAACACTTTCATGACCTCGATCTCCAGCGGCGTCACCCGTTCCAGCCAGCGCAGGGATACGCCTTCCCCGTCCACGACCCGGTCCGCGTATTCCCCGATGGCCTCCTTAAACTGTTCGTACAGGGTGGAGGAGATGCCGTCGCAGAAGCCGGAGAGCCGGCTGCGGTTCACCGCGATGGCCTTCGGATCGTGCTCCTTCACCAGCCTCGCCGCGGCGTCCCAGACCGATTCCCCCTTCTGCAGGGGATTCTTGTAGACGGCCGTCATGGAAGGGCAGGCCATGCCCAGATAGTACTTTTCCACCTCCCCGGAGGCGGCGTCCCGGCAGAAGATCATGATGCTGACCCTTCTGGCCAGGGGCATGTCCCAGGTGTAGAGCGTTTTGTGCAGCGGATCCTCGTGATTCTCCCTGGCAATCACCGCCCAGAAGTCCACGCCCGCTTCCGCCATGGCCCAGGGCAGCACCTGTTCCAGCCGGTCCTTCAGGATCCGCGTGGACAGTTCCGCCTCCGCCTTCAGCGGATAAGCGCCGATGGCGCGCAGTTTCTCCTTCATCATTTCCAGTTGCTTTTCCATCGATCCTTCCTCCATCTCGTGATAAGCCGATGATTACCGGATGTACTGGTCGCGCCGGGACATCCGCCGCATCAGGATGAAGGCCACGCAGAACATCACGCCGATGAAGGCGAAAAAGACGGCTGCGCCCCAGTCCGCGTCCATGGTGGCAATGTAGTCATATGCTCCGTGCAGCACTATGGGGGCCGCGAGGGCCAGGGACCGGTACTTCTTTGATTCGGCCGCGTCTCCCATGTTCTCCGCCTGCTTTGCCAGTCCGTAAAAGACGCCCATGAACACGCCGAAGCAGGCATGGCCGGGGATGGCCGTGAAGGCGCGGATCAGCGCCGTTCCAAGGCCGAAGATCAGAACATAGCTGATGTTTTCCCAAAGCGCGAAGCCCAGCGACACGAAGACCGCGTAGACCACGCCGTCATACAGGCAGTTGAACTCCGGATTCTTCCAGGTGCGCCGCTTCATCAGGAAGTACTTGGCGCCCTCTTCCGAGACTGCCACCACCACGAAGTACAGCAGCAGGTTGAACAGGACCTCGCTGTCGATGGCCCATACCAGCAGCCGCTCGCCGAGGCGCTCCAGCACCATGGCGATCAGCGTGGCGAACACTCCTGCACGGGCCAGCACGAACAGCAGATGCCGGCTCTCCTTTTCCAGCCGGTCCGACCGGTAGACGAGGAACATCAGCACCAGGGCGGGGATCACCGCGGCGATGACCAGGAGGATCTGAAACGTCAGACTTGGTTCATTGTAATAAAACATCTGTAAACTCCTTTTGCGTCCGGGGATCCGGACGTCTTTCTTCAAAGGCCGCCGTTCATGGAGGCCGCTGCTGTCATTATAACCGAATTCTCCCCGTTTGTCATTTGGCATACTGCCCCACCGGGCCGTGAAAAGCGATTTTTCTTCGCAATCGCGGAAAACCGTGCTATAATGTTATGGCGAAAAACCAAAACAGGAGGATCTGATAATGATCGTTGTATCCACAGACTATATCACCGGAAGAAATCTGGACATGATCGGCCTGGTACAGGGCAGCTGCGTCATGTCCAAGCACATCGGCAAGGACATCGGCGCGGGCTTCAAGACCCTGGTGGGCGGCGAGATCCAGTCCTACACGGAAATGATGGACGATTCCCGCCGGATCGCCCTAGACCGCATGGTCGCCCAGGCCCAGTATTACAACGCGGACGCCGTGGTGAACGTACGCTTTGCTTCCGCCGCCGTCATGCAGGGCGCCGCCGAAGTGCTGGCCTACGGCACTGCCGTCAAGTTCATCTGATCCCGGTCCCGGCCGGATCGGACGTAGTTATTCATTGATCGATTATGGAAGGCAGAATGTTAGATCTCACCAATATCGGAGATAAGGCTCTGACGTTTATTTCGAACATCCAGTGGACCAGACTGATCATCTCCGTGATCATCCTTGCCATCGCCTTCACCGCCTGGCTGGGCCTGCGTAAGCTCTGCAGGAAGTGGATGAACGGCGAAAACGCCCGGGGCAGCAAAAAGACCTTTGCGCCGGTCCTTTGGACCGTCATCCGGACAGTCCTCATTCTGATCACCGGCATGATCATTCTGGAGGTGAACGGTGTCAACGTCTCCGCAGCCCTGACCGGACTGGGCATTGCCAGCGCCACCGTGGCCCTGGCCGTACAGGACATCTTAAAGGACGTGATCATGGGCATCCACATCCTGTCCGACCGCTTTTTCCAGGTGGGCGACGTGGTGATCTTAAACGGCCGGATGGGCGTGGTGGAAGATTTCAGCCTGAAGACCACCAAGATCCGCGACCTGGATGAACCTGGGCTGCGCTGTGTCTGCAACCGGAACATCGAGGACATCACCGTGCCGGCGGACATGATCATTCTAAAACCGGGGCTTCCCTACGGCCTGGATCCCAGAGTCACGGACGAGGTCCTGGGAAGCGCTGCCGCGAGGATCGCCAAGCTGGAAGACGTGACGGACGCCCGCTATGTGGGTATCGGCGCTTTCGAGGATTCCGCCGTCTCCCACCGGATCTTCATCTACTGCCCGAAAGAAGAGCTCTACCGGATCACCCGCGCGGCCAACCGGATCGTGCTGGAGTGCCTGAACGAGGCAAGCATCGGGATCCCCTTCCCCCAGATGGATCTGCACATCAAGGACATGGCAAAAACATCATCCTGAGCGGAGTGCGCGGCGCGCACGAACTTGTCATCCTGAGCGGAGTGAGCAAAGCGAACGAAAACTGTCATCCTGAGCGGAGTGAGCAAAGCGAACGAAAACTGTCATCCTGAGCGGAGTGAGCAAAGCGAACGAAGTCGAAGGATCAAAAAAGCCCGGACGACCGGGCTTTTTTGTTGGACCTGGCAACGGCCCTGCCTTTATTCTTCTTTTTCCACTTCCACCTGGTCCATCCACAGCTGCAGCGTCGCCACGGACCGGGCGATGCTGTCCAGCTCTTCCCGGATCGCCGCGAAGTCCGTCTCCTCATCCGCCGTGATCTTTCCGTCCACAGCGATCTCGATCAGCCGCTCCTTTTTCCGGTTCAGGTTGTTGATGGAGTTCACCACTTCCAGCGTGATCTGCCCCAGCTCTTTCGGCTGGATCTTCTGGACGTAGCGCTCGCCGATGGGGCATTCCCCGGTGCAGTACTCGTTGCAAAGGCTCATGTTTTTGTAGCAGACTGCCATGGCCAGGACTTCGTCCGGATAAGGCGCGGCGCCGCGGGTCTCGATCTTTTCTATGCGGTCATCGGACATGAAGCCCAGTTTTTCGCTGGCAGCCTCCCTGGTAAGCCCCGCAGCTTCGCGGCTCTGCTGATAGATGTTTTTGTCTGAACGGGTGGATCTGCGTCCCATGATGTCCCTCCCCGCGCCACGCGGCGCATCTGTTTCTTCTATAATAGAATATTATAGCCGATTTTCTTCCTTTGAAAACTCCCCACTTCCCTTTTCTGTGGAACAGGTCTCCGGAAGTCTGCCGCGTTGGCGGAATAGGGGCCGTTACTGCCTCGCGCGGTTCCGGGCGTCTTTGGCGCGGTTCGCCGCCTGATAGCCCCGGTAGGTCCCGGCATTCTTTCTGGCCTGGTTTTCATGGAAGATCGCCTCGTTGCCGGCCTGCCAGCGATTGTACGCCTGCTGATTGGCTGCCTGCCAGTTGGCATAGGCCTGCTGATCGGCCTGCTGCTTCCTGGTCTGGCCGCCGGTCCCGTGGCTGCTGTTTCCGCTGCCCATCATGAGGTTCGTCACCGCGCCGGAAACGCTCTGCTGCATGCCGCCGATCACGGAATTGCGGAAGTCTCCCATCCGATATCCGCCGCGCTTCGCGGAGGAGCCGATGCGGAGCACTTTCGGCGCCGCGTACAGAAAGATCAGGCCAAAGAATACGTAATAGCTGAGGGTCGTGATGAATTCTCCGATCCCTTCATAGGGGAATCCTGCCACCATTAAGACTACGATTGCGATCCAGTACAGTTTTTTGATAAGTTTCATGATTTTCTCCTTTTTCTGCTCTTATGTTTGGAAAGGCCGCCGCTGATCCGGTGCTTTTCCGACCTTTCCGGCTCTCCCTTCACTGCTATAACGAGCGGGGACCGGGGCCGGTTGCAGAAAAATTGAAAAAATTTGAAACTTTTTAATCCAAAACTTTCAGGTCCCCTGTGCCGGGCGTTCCCAGGGGCAGGCTGGTGTCCGTGGGCCAGTAGGTCTTCCAGGGATCGATGCTGAAGATATGGTGCGTCCCCGTGTAGCCGGAAAGGGTCTCGGGCAGGCGGATCACGCTGACGGTACCGGGGCGCAGGCTCTCCTCGTCCCCATTGTGGAGCTTCATCTCCTGAGGCTCATCCAGCACCAGAAGAAGATAGGTCTGATTATGATCGTTCCACGCCGCGTTGGGGTCCGGCGACCCCTGCAGCTCCACCACTTCGTCGTAAGTGAACCGCCGGACGGTGCCGGTAAACACGATCCGGCTTCCGTCGGAGGGCAGGGTCACCGCCTGAGGGCCGTTTTCCGCGCCGGCCTCCGTGGTCTGAACGCCGCCGGGATCGATTCCGGAGCCGCCCCAGTTCTCAAAACCGCTGTCATCCGTAATTACATGCCATTCGATCTCCGTATATTCCGGCTGGCCGCTCTGATCCAGGCGTCCGCTCCACTGCAGTTCGGACCGCAGTTTTCCGTTTTCCAGGGTGACGCGCACATACTCTCCCATGCCGGTGCCTGAGGCAAATTCCGAATTCAGCAGTCCGTTTCCATCCGCTTCCAGGCTCAGCCCTCCGCGGAACCCGCCCATCAGCATCATGCCGTAAGCCAGCCGGTCCTCCGGCTGCCAGACCGACTTTGTCGCCGGATCATACTGAAAGACTCGCGCGCGGTAATAATAGCCGCCCCAGCATTTGGAGAGCAGCAGCGTCGGCACGGGATCCCCGGTCTGCATCTGCACCAGCGCGTAGTCGTAGTGGTCAAACTCTATGTCGATGGGGCCGTCGAACTCGTAGGAATCCGCCTTTTTCAGGATCTCCCGGTAGGCAGCCAGCGCTTCTTCCAGCATCTGCTGTTCGGGGCTTTGTGTCTCCTCCGGCGTCGTCGACGCCTCCGTGGTCGTAGGCACCGTCTCCCGTTCCGTTGCCGCAGGGGTCTCCGGCGCTTTTGTCTCCGGCGCCGCGGGTTTTGTGGGCGGTGTGCTCTCCGCCTGCGCCGCGTCGGTCAGCCGCTCGCCGCTGCCCGCGTAGGAGGTTATGACAATCGGTGCCGGCTCATTCCGGTTCACCAACTTTACGATGCCGAAGGTGCTGCCGCCCACCAAAGCGAT
>JAGAEH010000211.1 GCA_017613225.1 Lachnospiraceae bacterium | reverse complement strand
CGCATGATCCAATTCTTCTCAAGCCGATCGTAGCACGATCCGGGAAAAAAACAATACAACCTGTGGTTTGATGCGGCGTTCAGTCCCTGTCCCGCTCTTCTCTCCGCAGCCTATCCTTCTCCCGCCTGCGGTCGTAGGCCTTCTTGTTCTTCATCTCCTTGGTGGCGGGTTTGGTCTCGCCCCAGAAGCGGCGCATCAGCTTGTCAATGGCTTTTTTCTTTTTCTTCGTCTGCTTGTTGTATGGAATGAACTTTTTCATGATCTCTCCTATGCTCCCGCAGCAGGCTAAATACCTGCGTCCTCCTCGCCGGGTCTTTCCTGTCCTGTTTCGGATGGTCTTTTATGACACGTTTCCCCACTTTCTGTCATGGGCCGTCACTTTCTTCCATTTTATCCCTTAATTTGGCCGAAAATGGGATGCCCTCCCACTTTTTGGTCCTGTAATAGTCTCTATTTCCATATTCCTCCACTTTTGTGGCTGTTTTCATCCATCTATTTCCACTTTTCTCCACTGTCCGACAAGTTTTTCTCCATCCAGCTCCATTTTGCTCCACTTCTCAGGCCGTTTTACCCAATTGCTCCATCCTGCTCCACTGGTGGGGTGGTTTCTTCCATCCAGCTCCATTTTGCTCCACTGTACAGGGTGTTTTACCCAATTGCTCCATCCTGCTCCACTGATGGGACGGTTTATTCCATCCCGCTCCACATTTTCCCACTATTTAGCGTCTTTTCGTCTAAACAGTTCCATATGCCTCCATTATTTGAATCATTTTCGTCTATTCTTCCCCACTTTCCTCCACCGCACGTTTTTTCCTTCCTTCAAGAAAGACACCCACAATTAAGCGTCAGCCGGCCGGATCCGTCTTCAAAGATCCCTTCTGATCAAGAATACCACGTTCCCGATGCGTCTGTCCACGCGTCAAAGCTTTGCTTTACTTTTCTCCCCGCGGATGCGATAATCGAGGCACATCAAACGCATCATTGGGAGGAGTTTCATGAAACCACTGATCGGCATCACCGTCAATTACGACCCCCTGTACGACTTCGGCCGCGGCATTCAGATGGGCAACGTGGGCGGCGACTGGGATTACATTTCGGGAGATTACGTCTACGGCGTGGAGCGCGGCGGCGGCGTGCCGGTGCTGCTGCCCCGTACGCTGGATCCGGAAACGCTGCATCCGATGATCGACGCGCTGGACGGTGTCCTGGTGTCCGGCGGCTGCGACCTGGATCCCTCGCTGTGGAACGAGCGCATCACCGGCGGGAGCGGCCGTGTGATCCCCAAACGGGACGTCTACGACCTGGACGTACTGCGCTATGCCTATCAGCAGGGCAAGCCGATCCTGTGCATCTGCCGCGGCATCCAGGTGCTGAACGTGGCCTTCGGCGGCAGCCTGATCCAGGATCTGCCCAGCGAAGGAGCGCCGGAGCACAACATCCTGACCACACCCCGGCAGCTGCCGGTGCACAGCGTGTCTGTAACGGATAAGGACAGCTGGCTGTACCGCATCTTCGGCGAGACCGTTCAGACCAACAGCTTTCACCATCAGGCCGTGCGCGCCGTCGGGAAGAATACCCGCGTGACGGCGGTCTCGGAGGACGGTGTGATCGAGGGCATCGAAGTCTCCGGCGGGCACCCCTTCGTAGTGGGCGTGCAGTGGCATCCGGAAAAGATGTTCGACTCCGAGATCCAGCTGAAGCTGTTCAAGGCCTTCGTGGAAGCCTGCGGCTGACACGCGCCGGGAGTTTCCGCTGATATCGTATGATATCCTCAAAAAAAGAAGACCCCCAAAGCCTTCGGGCGATGGGGGTCTTCCGCTTTTATGAACTGCCTTGCTTACGCGTCCAGTCCGTTTTTGATGCGGTTTTCGGCAAACTCGGTAGCGATGACGCCCTCCGGCTTGCCGGTGGCCTTGGACTCTTCCAGCATGCGGTACACGGTGTTGTAGATGTTGTGGACCTGCTTCAGCACGTTCTCCTTATCATAAGTGGTGAAGGCCTCCTGGCCGGCGTTGATCACGCCGCCGCCGTTGATGATGAAGTCCGGCGCGTACAGGATGCCGCGGGCCTTCAGGGCCTCGCCGCAGGCGTCGTCATAGATCACGTTGTTGGCGGCGCCGGCGATGGCGCGGCAGTTGAACAGCGGAACGGTCTTGGGATTGACCACCGCGCCCAGGGCGCAGGGGGCAAAGATATCGCACTTCACGCCGTAGATCTCGTCCTTGCCCACCTCGGTGGCGCCCAGTTCCTCCACCGCGTACTTCATGGCGACGCGGTTGGAATTGTTGGAGACGATCAGCTTGGCGCCGGCTTCGTGCAGCTTCTTGGCCAGGTCCATGCCGACCTTGCCCAGGCCCTGTACGGCGATGGTCAGGCCTTCCAGACTGTCGGCGCCGTCCATGAACTTGGCAACGGCGCGGATGCCGTCAAACACGCCGATGGCGGTGAAGGGGGAGGGATCGCCGGATACGTCCGCGCGGCCCACCACGTATTTGCAGGTGCGGAGCATGTAATCCGCGTCCTTGGTATCGGTATTCACGTCCTCAGCCGTGTAGTATTTGCCCATGAAGGTGTTGACGGCTTCGCCGAAGGCTTCGAACATGGCCTCGGTCTTCTGGGACGGATCGGCGATGATCACGCCCTTGGCGCCGCCTAAGGGCATGCCGGCCGCGGCGTTCTTGTGGCTCATGCCCCGGGAAAGGCGCAGCACGTCGAACAGGGCGTCCTCTTCGCTGGCGTAAGGCCACAGTCTGCAGCCGCCCACGGCGGGACCCAGATTGGTGTTGTGCAGCGCGATGATGGCCTTTAAGCCGGCCTTCTCGTTATTGAAATAAGCGATCTGCTCATGTCCGTACGCGCGGATCATTTCCAGATTTGTCATGATGTTACCCCTCCTGATCAGCATAAATTTGCATAAATTTTCATTGACGATACTACTATTCGGGGAAAATGTCAATAATAAATAAGTATGACGGATAAATATTCCGGATGCGAAAAGGACGGCCTTTCTGTCGTCAACACAAAAGGACCGTCCCTTATGTCATCAGCACAAAAGGACCGTCCCTTATGTGCTGGTCTGCTCACTCTTCATCCAATCCAAAATACTTTAGCTCGTTGACCCTGGCATTGGCCTGTCTGGCCGCCTTCTTCTCCCGCCAGGAGTCCACGTCGCTCTTGATGGCCAGCAGCTCGTCCGCGATCTCCTCCTCGCTTTTCGGCTTCACTTCATGCAGCCAGACGGTGAGCCGGTGCATGGCCTTGGGGCTTCCCAGCTCCTTCGCCAGCAGCAGACCCAGCTCGGGCGGATAGCCCAGGGCCTCCGTCTCTGCAACCAGGGCGTCCCTGGCTTTGGCCCAGTCGGCGCGGGAAGAAGACGCTTCTTTTGCCGGTATTGATCCTTCATACCGTTCCATTATTTTTCTCCTCCAGCAACGCTGCCAGTTTCCCCAGCCTCCGCAGCGACTCGTCCAGGGTCTCCTTCGACCGGGCAAAGTGCAGGCGGATCAGGTGGTTCACCGGTTCCCTGAAAAAGCTGGAACCGGGCACCGCGGCCACGCCGATGTTTTTGATCATCCACTCGCAGAAGGCCAGGTCCGTCCAGCCCGCGAACCGGGGCAGCGCCAGGAAGTCGGAGATGTCCACCATCACGAAATAGGTCCCCTGGGGCACGTTGTGCTTTAAGCCGATCCGGTCCAGACCGGCGCAGAAATAGTTACGCTTTTCGGTATACAGAGCCAGCAGATCCTCGTAGTAGCTGTCGGGCAGCGCCAGACCGGCGCAGGCCGACTCCTGCAGGGGCGCCGGCGCGCCTACCGTCAGGAAATCATGCACCTTTTTGGCCCCTTCCACCACCTCTTCCGGCCCCATCAGGTAGCCCAGACGCCAGCCGGTGACGGAGAAGGTCTTGGACAGGGAGTTGCAGGTGATGGTGTGCTCAATCATGCCAGGCAGCGAGGCGATGCAGACGTGCCGGTGCGGCGCGTAGACCATGTGCTCGTAGACCTCGTCCGTCACCGCGAAGGCGTCGTAGCGCAGCACCAGTTCGGCGATGTCTTCCAGCTCTTTCCGTGTGAAGACCTTGCCGCAGGGGTTGGAAGGGTTGCAGATGATGATAGCCTTCGCCCCCTGTTTGAAGCCTTCTTCGATCAGCCCCAGGTCGAAATCATATTCCGGCGGCACCAGGGGCACGTAGATGGGCTCGGCGCCGGACAGGATCGCGTCGGCTCCGTAGTTTTCGTAGAAGGGCGAAAACACGATCACCCTGTCCCCCGGATTGCAGATGGTCATCATGGCGCACATCATGGCCTCGGTGCTGCCGCAGGTCACCACCACCTCCTTATCCGGGTCGATGGTCCGGCCGATGGCCTTCCCCTGTTTTTTCGCCAGGGCCTGCCGCAGGTTCGGCGCGCCGAAGGTCACGGAATACTGGTGAGGGCCCTCATGGGCCACCCTCTCCAGCGCGTCCGTCAGCGCCGCCGGCGGATCGAAATCCGGAAAGCCCTGGGACAGGTTGATGGCGCCGACTTCATCGCTGATCCGCGTCATTCTCCGGATCACCGAATCGGTAAACGTTCCTACTCTTTCACTCAGCTTCGGCATGATGTCCCTCCGTTTCCTCTTTCATTCCGCTTTTGGGCAGGTTTGCGCGCCTCTGCATATTCATTATAGCGTACGCGGCGTAAATGTGATAAAATAATTTTTAATTATGAGCATTTGCACGGAGGACTGTCATGACTTTTGCCGTCATATATATCCTGGCCGCAGTGCTGTTCATGCTGCTGCTGATAACGCTGGGTTTTAAGCCGAAATTCATCTCCCGCATCACGGGGACGATCCTGCTGTTCGTCGCCGTCTGCGGCATGGGCGTGTACGGCTACGGCTACTATGTGCTTTACGGCGGCACCCTGCGCACCGTCGTCCGCACCCTGTTCTCCGTCTTCTGCATGTTCCTGGGACGCAACGAGATCAGCGCCATCAGCGCCGTGCCGCTGCTTGCCACGGACGGCATGCAGATCCTGATCTACGCCATCCATCTTCTGGCCCTCTACTGCACCGCCAGCGCCGTTCTGGTGGGCATCGGTTCCAACATGATCCGCACGCTGAACCTGCTGCTGGTGCACCGGGGCGACCTGAACCTGGTCTACGGCGTCAATGCCGACACCGTGGATTTCGCGGAACAGCTGGTGAAAGAAAACGTCACCGTGATGGTGGATGCCGGGGGCGGCGAAGCCTTTGCCTCCCAGGTGATGCACATGGAATGTCTGATGCTGAACGACGACGCCGCCAAGGGGCCCGCCCCTTCGCTTCTGCGGAAGCTGGGCATCCGTCCCGGCAAGCGGCACTTCTATTTCTACTGCCTGTCAGCGGATAACGAAAAGAACATGCGCTACGCGGCCGCCCTGCGGGACATCCTGCAGGCGCGGGGCATTGAGCCCTCCCAGACGACGCTGACGGTCCTGACCAACGACGCCGCGGTGGGCGAGACCCTTCAGGCCTCCGAGGAATGCTACGGCTACGGCTCGGTGCTGGCCGTCAACCGCCCGGAACTGATCGCCCGCATGCTGACCACCTACTATCCTCCCTATAAGAGCATGCTTTTCGACACGGAGACAGGCCGCGCCACGGAAGACTTCGAGTGCATCGTGATCGGCTTCGGCGCCACGGGACAGGCAGTTCTGCGCAGCCTGCTGATGAATGCCCAGTTCGCGGGCAGCGAATTCAAGGCCACGGTGGTGGCCATGAAATATACGGAACTGTCCGGTCCTTTCTTTAGCCGCTACCCCGCCCTGGAGGAGAAGTACAAGATCGAATTCATCGACGACAACGCCCGCAGCGTGTCCTTCTACAATCGGCTGAACGAATGCTGCCGCCGTCTGAACTACGTGGCGGTCTGCACCGGAAGCCCCAAGGAAAACGCGGAGATCACCCGTGACCTGACCGCCTTCCTGTCCTCCAGGGGCTGCAGCTTCCCGGTGGTGCAGTGCTCCGTCCAGGGCATTTCGAAACTGGACGAGGCCACCGGCCTCCCTCAGATCTCCAGCCTCTTCAACGTCGACGTCCTCCACGCCGGCCGCATGGATGCCATGGCCAAGGTGCTGAATCACCAGTACCATCTTTCGGAAGGCCGTACCGTCGATGAGGACTGGGCGGACTGCGACTATTTCAGCCGCATCAGCTGCCGGGCCAGCGCGGACTTCCTGGACGTATTTCTGACCGCCAGCGGCGCCACAAGGGAACAGGCCATGGATGGCTCCTGGCAGCCTTCCGCCGAAGTGATGGAGAACCTGGGCGAGATGGAACACAAGCGCTGGTGCGCTTTCCACTACTGCATGGGCTTCCGCCCCATGCCGGAGGATGTCTTTGACGACCGCGCGATGCAATATAAGAAACAGCTGGCCGCGGGAGAAAAACCGCTGCGCATCACCAAGGACATGTCGGCCAAAATGCACGCATGCCTGGTGGACTGGGACGAACTGGATGCGCTGGCGGAACGCGAAGAAAAAATCACCGGAACAAAGAAAGATTACAAGGCGATGGATCTGGACAACGTCCGCATGATCCCCCACATGCTGAAAGAGGTCTCCCATGAATGATAAAAGCCGCAAAGCCCTGATCGCCGCAGGCGCCGTCCTGCTCTATCTGCTGCTGATCTATCTGCTGCAGCTGGTGGAAAAAGGCGCGCCGGACGCCACGATCACCAGTATCCCCACCGCGATCTGGTACAGCCTGACCACCCTGACCACCGTCGGCTACGGCGACACCTACCCCGTCACCGCGGCAGGCAGGGTCATAGGCGCCGTTTTCCAGCTGATGAGTCTGGGCTTATTGGTCTTCCTGGTCGGAATGATCGTCTCGATGATGCGGGGCAAGTTCTGGCTGCAGCATCTGCGCTCCCTGCGCAGACGCCCCTGGTACGTCTTTACGGAGGACAACCCCTCCGCCAGAGCCCTGGCGGAGAATCTGCGCGCGGAACAGCCCCAGGCCGTTCTGCTGTTTTCCGCCCCCGGCACGGAGGCTCCTGCCTCCTTCGGGTCATCGGAGTCCGGCAAGCTGACTCTCTCCCTTCCCATGTCCCCCCGCGAGCTGGTGAGCTTTCATAAGGAACGCGGGGACACGACGGTGGTCTGCCTGAGCGACGACCCCCGCAAAAACGACATGCTGGCGGAGGAGCTGAAGGATCTTCCCTGCAGCATCTGCTGCCGCACCGACCACGAGCCGGAGCAGATCCCCGAAAACCTGACCCTCTTCGACGAAGAAAGCTGCATGGCCAGGCGCTACTGGCAGCAGTATCCCGTGCTGACCGTCACGGAAAAGATCATCCTGATCGGCAGCGGATCCGCCGCGGAAGCCCTGCTGCTACAGGCGCTGCAGAACAACGTAGTGGACGCATACAGCCGCATGTCCTACGTCGTCTTCGGCGACTATGACAACTTCCGCCGTAACCACCCCTATCTGGACCAGGTGGTCACCGTGGGCAGCAAGGATGATACCTTTGATTCCCTGCATTTTTCCAAGCAGCCCTGGAATTCCTCCCGGGAACTGCTGGCCGCCGCGGACCGCATCATCGTCTGCTGCGGCACCGAGCAGGAGACCACCGACATCACCGCGCAGCTTCTGCGGCACTTCCCGCTGAAGGGCACCGTCTACGCCAGGCTCTCCGCGCCTTTTGCCGGCGCCGTGGTCTTCGGCAACCTGAAGGAGACCTACACCCCGGAGCTGGTGCTGCGGACCCAGCTGGACGCCACTGCCCGCAAGCTGCACAAGATGTACTGCGACAGCACGGGCACCGGCGATCCCTGGGGCAAGCTCAGCAGCTTTACCAGGCGCTCCAACCTGGCCAGCGCCGACCATCTGACCGTCAAGATCCGCTACCTGCTGGGCCCCGAAGCGGACGGGACCCTGTCACCCGAACAGTGCGGGAAAGCCGCCGCTGCCTTCGACGCCCTGGAGGAACCTCTCCGCGATCTTTGCCGCCGCATGGAACACGAGCGCTGGACCCGCTTCCATCTGCTGAACAACTGGCAGTATGACGCCGTCCGGGACAACAAAAAACGGCACCACCCTCTGCTGGTACCGTTTGATGTGCTCTCCCCCGAAGATCAGGCGAAGGATGACTATGCCTGGAAGCTTTTGAAAGAGCTGGCAGGAAAAGACGCGGATCAGTAATTCCAGTCCGTGTGTTCCAGACGGATGAGCTCGATCTTCTGGGATTCCTTTCCGATGCGGATCCCCAGGCTCACGTTCGTCTCTTTGTCCATCGTATTGTAGTAATAATAATCACTGTATTCATTGGTGTAGAACTCGGTGGAAAGCGCGTCCACCGCGGTTTTTGCCGTGCCGAATTCCACGCCCTGGGGCAGTCTGCAGCTGCCCAGCGTCTTCGCGTCCGCGTCGATCTCAGACACCGCGCAGTTCTCCGTCAGAGTCTGGACCTCCGAGAAATTCATCACCCTCGCGTTGAACTTCTGCTCCCCCTTGCACAGCGTGACCGAATCCGTTCCGCCTGTCACCAGGAAGCCGGGCTTGGAGTAGAACTCCCAGCCGTTGTTCAGGAACTCGCTGACCGGCGCGGGCAGCTGGTAGAGGGCTCCGTCCAGCTCCAGGATGCCGGAGAACAGCGCGTCTCCCAGCGCGGCCGGCGCGGCATAGGATGCCAGGTACTCCGGCACCTCCTCCACCGTCTCGGTATACTCCGGCTCCGTCGGGTAATTGAACATCTTGACCCGGTTGAATTTCGTATCTTTTTCGTAGACCATGAAGCTGACGCGGTTCCTGCTGTATTTCCCCGCGTAGTTGATCACCTTGTACTGTGAATATTCATTGACGTCTTCGCTCTCGCCGAAGGCCGATATGATCTCGTTCTCCGTGGAAGACAGCGTGATCCCCTTCGAAGTGCAGAAGCGGCTGGCGTCCTGGAACTCGTTCTGCAGGATCTCGATGCCGCCGATCAGGCACTCTCCCAGAGGGCGTGCGCTGCCGCTTGCGTTGACCGCGTAGACCGTCACCGTAGCCCCGTTCTTCGACACCTCCAGATACATGTCGCTGTTTCCTTTTACCTTGGTCTGGTCCGAAGTGCCCTTGGTGGAGATCGTCCAGCCGCCCGCGGTCAGCTCGGGGAATGCAAAGGGCAGCTGATAGACCACGTCGTCCAGCTTGAAGGTGTAGTCCTCCAGATCGTCCGACAGTTCCGTGAGCCGTTCGGCCTGCTTGCCGGCAGGGTAATTCACCACTGTCACGGTGTTGTATTTTTCGGAATCCTGATAGAACTCAAAGCAGGTGTAATGACCCTCGGCAAAGCCGTAGGTCAGCTTCCTGTAATTATTGTAAGTGGACAGCCCGGCGCCCTTGCCGAAGGCCTCGGCCACCTCGTTTTCCGACGAGAACACCGTGATGCCCTTGGCCACGCAGAAGCGGCCGGCATCCAGAATGTCGCCCTGTTCCACTTCAACGCTGCCGATCTTGCAGTCCGCCATGGCCTTGGCTTCCTTATCCAGATTGACTGCGGTGACCGTGATCTCCGCGCCGTTCCTCGCCATGGTGAAGACCTCCTCGCTGCCGGCTTCCACTTCACTCTGGTCGGTGACGCCGGAGGCAGAGATGGTCCAGCCGTTTTCCGTCAGCTTTGACAGGGAGAAGGGCAGCTGATAGACCACGTCGTCCAGCTTGAAGGTGAAATCGTTCAAATTGTCGGAAAGCTCTATAGGAGCCTCGGGCTCCGTCTGCGCTTCCGTCTCCGTCTCGGCGGGTTCCGTCTTCTCCTGGGCCTTGGTGGCAGCCGTCTGGCTCTCCTGAGCCTCCTTGGTAGGTGCCGCCGTGG
>JAGAEH010000210.1 GCA_017613225.1 Lachnospiraceae bacterium | reverse complement strand
TTGATATCCTCTTGCAAATACTGCTGCAGCTTCGTGATCAGGTCGTCCACACGGTCCTCCGAAAAGCCAGGCTCGACCGGATTCAGATGGATCCCGATGGCCTCATCTTCGTACCTGGTCTGCTCCTTGGCCGCTGCCATGACCATCTTATAGACCTCCTTTAGCAGGGGCTTGATGGTTCGCTGCCCGATGTTCCAGTACAGCTGCCGGTTCGGCAGGTTATCCGGATCCAGCGCGTCTGACAGGACAGCCGCTGCCACCCGGCCCAGCTCAGCTGCATATAAGGAGACCTCCGATGCAGTCGCCGTTTTGTCTTTCAGCTTCTGCTCGAAGGTCTGGATCTTTTTGTCTTTTTCTATGCTGTTTTTGAATGCCTTCAGGATCCTGGCATACAGGACCGGCACGATGTCTTCAGCCATTTTTAGTTCTCCTGGTTAATACACATAGACCAGTTCATAGCTGCCATTATAGAACGACCCGCCCGCCGCTGATCGCGATCCGCTCGACGTGACAGTCAGCGTGCCATTGCTGTAAGTGTAGCTATAGTGGCTCGTGTCGTTGTAATATGTGCCGTTGCCCATTCTCCAGTAGTTACCGTTTGTGTTCGTTCCGTTATATCGAACGGACACGACATAGTAATAACTGCTGTTTGAGCTCCTGGTCAGCTGCGAGGTGCATCTGACAAAGAACGCGATCGGCTGGCCAGACAGCCCCGTAAAGCTGATGCTCGTATTTGATGCACTGCTGTTGGTCGTGGTCTTTGTGTCAACTGTTGCCCCGCCGCCACCGCCGCCGGTGTATCGACCTCTATAACCGCAAGCTGACGGTCAATAAGAACGTGTTCGAAGGCGCGGTGCAAAACTCTCCCAAGACAGAAGCCGGTTTCCGAAGTATCCCGCTGCCGAATGCACTGTATCGGGAACTTGAAGATTACGTTCAGATGGTCGGGACCGGCCTGCTGTTTCCAAACTCTGGCGGCGCTCCCATGCGCCCGGCCTCGTTTGCGCTGTTCTGGGCAGACATAAGGAAAAGGATCTTCGGAGACGACTGCCCGGCTGATTTCAGCCCACACTTGTTTCGGCATAACTATGCCTCAGACCTCTTTAAGGCGGGCATGGACATCAAGACAGCGCAGTATCTGCTGGGGCACAGCGACATAAAGACCACACTGGATACATACACCCATTTTGGGTATGATGACGTTAAAATTGACCGTTTGGAGCTCTTCTACCAGGTCAAAAATCGGACCCTTAGGGTGTCAAATGGGCGTCAAAATGAAAAACAAGCCTAAAAAAGCACGCAAATACGTGGTTTTTTAGGCTATTGACTACGATAATTATAAAAACTATACTTGATTGGTTCCTTTTCGTCAATGATTCAGGGACAAAGATAAGTGTTTAACGAGGAAGATCATGGCTTTTGACGGTACCGTGGTGGCCGCGGCGGCGGCAGAACTGAACAGAGAACTGAAGGGCGGGCGCATCGCGAAGATCACCCAGCCGGAATCGGACGAGCTGCTGCTGACGGTAAAGACCGACAGCGGCCAGAAGCTGCTGTTCATGTCCGCCAACGCCTCCCTGCCCCTGATCTATCTGACGGACGCCGGGAAGCCCGCCCCCATCACCGCCCCCACCTTCTGCATGGTGCTGCGCAAGCACATCGGCAACGGACGGATCCTGTCCGTGACCCAGCCCGGTCTGGAACGGATCATTCACATCCAGGTGGAGCATCTGGACGAAATGGGGGACTATAACGTAAAGACCCTGGTGATCGAGCTGATGGGCAAGCACAGCAACATCATCTTTGTGGATCACAATGAGACCATCGTGGACAGCATCAAACGGGTGCCGCCCCAGATGAGTTCCGTGCGGGAAGTGCTGCCCGGCAGGCCCTATTTCATCGCGAAGACCGCCGACAAGGCGGATCCCTTCACCCTGTCCGCCCAGGCCTTCTGCGAACTCATTGCGGCCATTCCCAGACCCGCCGCCCAGGCTGTCGTAGCCGGCATCACCGGCTTTTCCCCCGCCCTGGCGGAGGAGATCTGCTGCCGGGCAGGGGTGGATTCTTCCCAGCCGGCTTCGGCTTACAGCGAGGCGGAACTGGCCCGGCTGGCCGGCGCTTTTCTGAAGGTCATGGAGGATCTCCGCGAGGACCGCTTTTCGCCGAACATCATCTACCGCGGCGGCCGTCCGGTGGAGTTTTCCGTGTTCGAAAGCAGCGTCTATGCCGGGGACCAAGCCGTGGGCTACGGCTCTGTCAGCGAAATGCTGCGGCAGTACTATGCGGAACGCAACGCGGCCAACAACGTCCGCCAGCGGTCCGCGGACCTGCGGAAACTGACGGACACCGCCATCGAGCGCTGCCGCAAGAAATACGACCTGCAGTTAAAGCAGGAGCGGGACACGGAGAAGCGGGACAAATACCGTCTGTACGGCGAGCTGCTGCAGGCCTTCGGCTACGGCCATGAGGGCGGGGAAAAGCAGATCACCGTAACGAATTATTACGACGGCACGGACTGCACCATCCCCCTGGATCCGGAGCTCTCCGCCCTGGAGAACGCCAAAAAGTACTTTGACCGCTATCAGAAGCTGAAGCGGACCCACGAAGCCCTGTCCACCCTGCTGGTGGAGACGAAGAACGACCTGGAACACCTGCTCTCCATCCGGGACGCCATCGAGCGCTCTGTAACCGAGGAGGATTTTGCCCAGATCCGGGCGGAGCTCTCCGACTACGGCTACGTGAAGAAGCACGGGGCCCCGGGGGGCAAAAAGAAGAAGAACGCCGCGAAGCCGCTGCACTACCTTTCGGAGGAGGGCTTTGATATCTATGTGGGCAAGAACAACTACCAGAACGAGGCCATTACCTTCGGCCTGGCCGACGGCGGCGACTGGTGGTTCCACGCCAAAGGCGCGCCGGGCTCCCACGTGATCGTCAAGAGCGGGAACGAGGAGCCCTCCGACGCCACCTTCGAGGCAGCCGCGGCCCTGGCGGCCTGGTACTCCTCCCTGAAGGATTCCCCCAAGGCCGAGGTGGACTACACCAAAAAGAAGAACATCAAAAAACCCGCAGGCGGACGCCCCGGGTTTGTGATCTATCATACCAATTATTCCATGGCCGTGGCGCCGGGGATCGCCCCGGGGCTGAAGCCGGTCAAGTGACCAGGCCGATCACATACAGCGCCGCGCAGGCTGCGAACACCGCTCCGTTCAGGATCAGGCCCCAGAACCATTTGGTCTTGCCCTCCATGCCCACGGCAAAGTGGCCGTACAGGGTGATGATCATGCCGATCAGCGAGAGCAGAGCGGCCACGATCCCCGCCAGGCCGCCGATCCATCCCACGCTGCCCAGCTGCACAAAGGCCAGCACAAGGCACAGGACCAGCAGCGCCGCCGCGAAGGCGAACAGCGTCATGGCCACCTGCATGTAGGTCAGATCCCTCAGTTTTTCGGAAAGGCTCTTCTTTTTATTCATCCCTTACCTTCAGGTCATCCAATGTCAGTTCGTAGGCCGGCAGGAATTCTTGGATGAAGATCTCCACCTCCGGCAGCTGCATCTCCGTCAGTCTGGCGTAGACGCCGGCACGGGCTCCGGCAAACTCCCGGTTGCCTGCCTTTTCCTCTTCCATGCACTTGATCAGCGCGGACAGACGGTCCGCCGCCTTCACCAGTTTCCACAGGTATCCGTCCCCCTCCGCTTCAAAGAACAGGGGCAGATACTCCGCCCGGATGTCCTCCGGCAGCATGGAGAGCAGCAGGTTCGATGCCTCCTCCTCCACGTTCTTGAAGGCCGTGCGGGTGTCGTCGTTGTAATACTTGATGGGGGTGGGCATGTCCCCGGTGATGATCTCCTGGGAATCGTGGAAAATGCCGATCAGCGCCGCTTTGGACGCGTCCAGCTGCTTGCCCAGCCGCTTATTGCCGATCACGGCCAGGGCGTGGGCCAGCATGGCCACTTCCTCCGAGTGCTCGCTGATGTTTTCCGGGTAGGTGTTGCGCATCAGCGCCCAGCGCTGGATGTATTTCATGCGCGATAGCATCGCGTAAAACTGTCCGCTCAAAATACTGCTCCTTTTCGGCCCTCCGGCAGGTCGTCGGTCCCACCCCGCGGGATCCTCTTTCCGGTCCTTTGGCCGTCTCTTTGATGACCGTAGTATAACACAAAACCGGGAGCCGGAAAACGGCCCCCGGTAAAGTTTGTGAAAAATGTCATCAGTCCTCGGGCATCTTGTAATAGTAGGTGTTGATCCCCACCTCGTCGTTGACCAGGGCCGTCCCTTCCAGCTCGGGCATCTGCTCCGCGCTGGAGCGGATCCACATGAAGAACTCCTCCGGGATCTGCGTGCTGTCCGTCCCGGGCAGATAGACCGTCAGTTCGGTATCCTTTATCGGAGACATGGGATCTCCGATGCGCTCGTACTCGCCGTCCTCATTCTCCCACTTTTCACCGATCTCGCCATCGACGTAAAGCTCTTCCACCCGGATCGTCCAGGTCAGATCGTCGATCTGCTTCTGCTCGGAGAACTGGCCGTGGAAATTGCCCACGTCATAGTGGGTCTTGGAACCGGGGTTGTAATGAGCCTGATACTCGCCGGTAAAACTGCCGTCGCCGTAGACGGTGAGCCAGGTGGCCCAGTCGCCGCCGTGCTGATAGTACTCGCCCTGGATCGTCATGAACAGCTCGGATGCGCCGGCGCCGGGCTCCGTCGGCTCTTCGTCATTCAGGAAGCTTTCCATCAGCTCCATGGCCTCGTCATAGGTCATGGCCTGCATGGTCTTGCCCGCAAGGTCCTCCGGCAGATAGTACTCGGTGTAGTTGTGGATCAGCGGATGGGTGTCGTTCAGGATCGGGGCAAGGCGGGCGTAGTATTCGTCCTTTTCCAGGCTCTCGCAGCCCTGCTCGTCGCAGAAATTCCATCTCTCGGTGACGGAACCGGGCTCCGCGTCGGCGCCGGCCTCCACGCAGTAGAACTTGGTGCCGGTCCAGATGTAAGTGCCGTCTGCCTTCCGCTCATAGCGGATGCGGTCCACCGACTGGGTCACGGTCTCGCCCTCGCCGCCCTGGATCAGCAGCCAGGGTTCCTTGTCCTCGCCGTTCTGGAACAGGCAGAACCGCATGCCGGCGCCGGCAGCGATGTCCACGGTCTCCTCGTACAGAAGGTCGATGGTCTCGCCGTAGAAGGTGTAGATCTGCATCTTTTCCACGTCGGTCCCCTGCTCGTCCGTGTCATGCTCCACGAAGATGATCTCCGGGATCTCGTCGCCATGGATGTCCGCCAGCACCACCTGCATGGGCCGGTCTTCCTCGCCGTTGGGATCGATGATGGTAAAGGGGCTGTCCTCGATGGACTCCAGATGCACCGCCAGCAGATGCTGATACTTGATGAAGGCCTCCATCTGGCGCTCCTTGAACTCCTCCGGGCTCAACTGCGACTCCGGTTCCGAAGGTTCCGTATCCTCCTCGGTGGCGGGCTCCGTCGATTCCTCTTCGGTGGCCTCGGTCGCGGCTTCCGTGGTCTGCCCGGTGGTCTGCTCCGCTTCAGTGGTCGCGGCTTTAGTGGTCTCCTTCGCCGGTTCCGAAGTCTTTTCCGGAATCGTCTGCGCCGTGCCGGAGGTCTCCGCCCCGGTGGGCACCGCATTGCTGCCGCAGGCAGTCAGTGAAAAGATCATGGCCATGGCCAGGATCCAGATCATGAACGTTCTAACATTATGTCTCATAAAAAGCACTCCTGTTATTTATATCAGACGGATTATAGCACGCAGAAACAAAAAGTAAAGAGCCAACTGCAGTTTCATCAGAGTGATGACGCGGCTTTGTCATGATTTCCGGCATGCAAAAACCCGGTACCAGAGGTACCGGGCCTTATCGAGCGCGAGACGGGGATCGAACCCGCGACCCCCACCTTGGCAAGGTGGTGCTCCACCGCTGAGCCACTCGCGCCTGCTGTTCTTTCGAACGCAAGCAAGATAATACACCATATCCTTTCGGCTGTCAACCACTTTCTTTTGATTTTAAAAGAAAATGCCTGCCGCCGCGCAGGGAAAGAGCCCCTTCCGAAACCGGTCGGGGCTCTTCTTTTCGCAGTCCTGTAACTCAGTTCCTGGTCTCCGTCATGTCGCGGTTCAGGGTCTGGGTGTATCTCGCCGCCATCCGTCCCGCGCGGGAGGTCTCCTCGTCGACGCAGGGATCCTTCTCCACGGGGGGCTTCTCCTTTTCCGTTCCGGCAGGCGCCAGGGTGTTCTTCAGGTCCAGGGCTTCGCCGGTCACACCGTGAGAGATCAGGGAGCTGGCTACGTCCGTGGGAACGAAGATCTTGGTGGCCTGGCCGTCCGCCACGTCCTTCATGGCTTCGATGCGGCGCAGGTTCAGCACGCTCTCGGAGATCTTGGTCTCGGACAGCTTGCGCAGGCCTTCCGCCTCGGCCTCATAGACCAGCAGGATGGATCTGGCGCGGCCTTCCGCCAGCGCGATCTGGGCTTCCTTCTCGGCTTCGGCAGCCATCACTTTGGCTTCCTTATCGCCCTTGGCGCGGGCCACGACGGCTTCCTGGTGGGCCTGGGCTTCCAGCACGGTCTGACGGCGCTCACGCTCGGCGCGCATCTGCTTGGTCATGACCGCCTCGATCTCGGCGGGCGGGTTGATGTTCTTGATCTCCACACGGGTCACCTTGATGCCCCAGGCATCGGTGGCCTCGTCCAGCACCGCTTCCATCTTCGCGTTGATGGATTCGCGGGAGGTCAGGGTCTGGTCCAGTTCCATCTCGCCGATGATGCTACGCAGCGTGGTGGCCGCCAGGTTCTGCAGACCGGTGATGGGGTTCTCAATACCGTAGATGTAGAGCTTGGGATCGAAGACCTTCGCGTAGACGACGGAGTCGATCTGCATGGTGACGTTATCCTTGGTGATAACTGCCTGAGGCGGGAAGTCGTACACCTGCTCCTTTAAGGAGACCCGGGCCACCATCCTCTCGATCAGCGGCACTTTGATGTACAGGCCGGCGTGCTTGACGCCGGAAAACTTACCGAGGCGCTCCAGCACGTCGCAGGTGGCCTGCGGCACGACACGGATGTTCCGCACGATGACGGCAACCACCGCCACGATCAGCAGCGCGATCAGGATCGTCCCCAGCGAGGGGAAGAGCGCGGCGCTCAAAAAAGTACCCATAGCGTTTTCCATAGAATTACCTCCTTCTATTCCGTTCTTGCTTTCCGGCCTGCCACCAGGCTGATCCCCAGCTGGTACATGGCAAGCGTCGCATAATAGATGCGTTCCGTGCCTTCCGGCGTCCGGTAGTACGGTTCCACCAGGTCGATCCAGCGGTCGAACACCGCGGCACACAAAAGGTTCATGGCCTCCAGATCCAGGTCCAGCCGCTCCGCGGCGATCCTCTCGGCAAACTGCCAGGGGTCCACCGAAGTGACGGCGTCCACGTAGCCCTCCGTCAGGGCCAGGGGATCGCTGTCATACAGCCCCGCGAACAGGATGCCGCACTGCAGGCAGAAGCAGTTCACCGCGTAATAATACTGGGTGGGATCCGCGGCGAATTCAGCCGCCAGGATCGGGTCGCCGTAGTACTTCGCCACCGCCTTTTCGCCGAAGGGCTGAAGGTCCGGGGCCATCACGATGCCCCGCTCCGCGTATCCCCTGGCTGCCGCAGCCTGATGCAGTTCCTGCAGGCACTGCAGGTAGTACCGTTCTCTGTCCATTGGTTCCTCATTGGGAAAGCTTTCGCCGGACGCGGGAACACCCCGCCGGGCGTTTGCCCTCCCTATATCGCAACAAGGAACAACACGGCGGTTGTTCCTTGTCCCGTTTCTATTGGATGTGCAAGTTCCTTATCTCTTCAGGAAATCAGGAATGTTGATCTGGCGCTCGCCCTTCACTTCCGGCATGGGGACCTTGATGTCATCGGGCCGGGGCGCGGCCGTGTTGCCGGACATCGGGGAATTGATCTTTCCGCCGGTCATGCCGCGGCCGTAAGGGCTGACGGCAGGAGCGCTGGGCTTGATGCGCGGAGACACGTCACTGTCGGTGTTGGGCTGCTCCAGTCCGGTGGCGATGACGGTGATGGTCGCCTCATCCTGCACGGTCTCGTCGAACATGGCGCCGAAGATGATGTTGGAGTTCTCGCCGGCCAGCTCCTGCACATAGGTGGCTGCCTCGTTGGCTTCCATCAGACCGATGTCGCCGGCCACGTTGATGATGACGTGGGAAGCGCCGTTGATGGTGGTCTCCAGCAGCGGGCTGGTGACGGCCTGCTTCACGGCTTCGATGGCCTTGTCGTCGCCCTTTGCCCGGCCGATGCCGATGTGGGCGATGCCCTTGTTGGTCATGACGGTCTGGACGTCCGCGAAGTCCAGGTTGATCAGGGACGGCACGTTGATCAGGTCGGTGATGCCCTGCACGGCCTGCACCAGGACCTCGTCCGCCTTCTTCAGGGCGTCGGGCATGGTGGTGCGGCGGTCGACGATCTCCAGCAGCTTGTCGTTGGGGATGACGATCAGGGTGTCCACGTTCTGTTTCAGTTTCTCAATGCCTTCCAGGGCGTTGCGCATGCGGACCTTGGCTTCGAAACGGAAAGGCTTGGTGACTACGCCCACCGTAAGGATGCCCATGTCCTTGGCGATCCTGGCGATGACAGGAGCGCCGCCGGTGCCGGTGCCGCCGCCCATGCCGCAGGTGACGAAGACCATGTCGGCGCCGTTCATGACGTTGATGATCTCCTCTTCGCTCTCTTCCGCGGCCTTCTCGCCGATCTCGGGCTGCGCGCCCGCGCCCAGGCCCTTGGTCAGCTTTTCGCCGATCTGAAGGGTGGTGGGAGCCTTGCACATCTGCAGGGCCTGTCTGTCGGTGTTGATGCCGATGAACTCCACGCCTTCCACATTGCTGTCCACCATGCGGTTGACTGCATTATTGCCTGCTCCGCCGATACCGATGACAAGTATCTTTGCAGCGCTTTCTGATTCGTTCAGCTTTATCTCTAACACAATGATTCCCCCCTAAGGAACAAAAAATACTTTTTCATCGTAATCATATTATTGTATTTGCTGAGAATAATCAAGAGACATTTTTGACTTTTTTGTCGGCCTTCAGAACATTGTAATAACTTTAGCCAAATGCCTGTCACGGCATTGAAATCATTCGTTTCGAAGGATCATTTATTATCGAAGTAATAGACGTGGCCGGAGTCCGCGCCCGCGTAGTCCTCCATGTGCAGGGTGCCTTCCTGCCCCCAGATCTCCGGGAGCATCTGGATCAGGTCCAGCAGTTTCTCCTGCATGTCCACGTTCTTGCCCAGCAGGACGGTGATGTCCCCCATCCGCATGGACACGCTGCTGCCGTCATAGATGGATATCTCCTCCACTGCGGAATACAGGTACATGCTGACGTTGTCCAGCTTGATCTGATTGGAGGAGATGAAATCGATCACGGTGGCCACCAGCTTGAAGTTCTTTTCGTTCTCCACCTTCAGCGGCTCGTTCAGCACCGCGGTCTCCACCTTCAGGCCCGAGACTTTGAGCACGTCCTGGGAGACTTCGGAGCTGCTCTTCACCACCACTCCGTCCTTGTCAAAGAACAGGTTGGACCCGAAATGGGGCACGTAGCCGTACAGTTTTTTCTCCTTCACCTGGACGTTGACCGTTTTCAGTCCGTCAAAGGATACTTCATAGTTCTCCAGCTGGGGGATCTTCCAGCCGTTTGTCAGCTTTTTCCAAAGGATCACCAGAGGAGACCGGGAAAGCCCCTCTTCCTTGAAGAACAGTGCCTCTATCTCCTCCGTGCTGTAATGGGAATGGCCGCCCACCCGGACCTCTTCGACGCGCAGCAAAAGGCCGGCGGCAGCAACTCCCGCCAGCAGCACGATCACTACGATCAGGCTCAGGATCAAGGTTCGGCGACTCATCTTATCTTATTTCCCCACCGCCTCTGTGATCAGGCTCACCAGAGCCGTAAAGTCCGCTGCGACCCGCTCCGCGGTCTCGTTGACCTCCGCACCGGTGATGGGTCTGTCGGTCACGCCGCAGGCCATGTTGGTGATGCAGGACAGGCCGCAGACCCGCATGCCCATCTGGTGGGCAGCCGTGGCCTCCACGGCGGTGCTCATGCCCACCGCGTCGGCGCCCATGGTGCGGAAAGCCCGAATCTCCGCCTTCGTCTCAAAAGCCGGACCGGAGGCCTGCAGGTACACGCCCTGCTGCAGCACGTAGCCGGCTCTTCCCGCGGCCGCCAGGATCTTTCCCGCCAGCTCGCTGTCATAGACGTCGCTCATGTCCGGGAAGACGCTGCCGTAGGCGGACCAGTCTCCGTCTCTTAAGGGAGACGGCACGAAACAGGTGATCTGGTCCCGGATCACCATGAAATTGCCCACATGGAAGTCTTTGTTGACGCCGCCCGCCGCATTGGTCAGCAGCAGCACGCCGGCCCCCAGGCAGCGCATCAGCCGCACGGGCAGCACCACGTCGGAGATCTCGTATCCTTCGTAGTAGTGGATCCGTCCCTTCATCACCACCACCGGGACTTTCCTGATCCAGCCGAAGATGAACCGGCCGTCGTGGCCGGGGGCTGTGGATACCGGGAAGCCGGGGATGTCGCGGTAGCTGATCTCGCAGACCTTTTCCACCTGGTCCGCGTAGTTGTTCAGGCCGGAACCCAGGACGATGGCCACCGACGGGACGAAGTCCGTCACGGTCCGCACGTATTCCACGCAGTTTTCCAGTTTTTCAACATATTTATCCATTGTTATCCTCTTATTTCATGATGCTTTTAGCAGCTGCCCTGCGCAGCCGGCCGTCAGAGCCGCGGACAGTACGGCTTCTCAGACACGCTCCCGCTTGGCGCTTGGTCGTAGCGGTACTAAGCTCGGGCTGCGCAAAGCTTGCCCTTGCTAAGTACCGACGAGTCGCGACAGTCTTCGCAGCTGCGTACTGTCCCGGCTCTTCGGCTGCCTACCCTTTCAGCTCGATGCGGTTGGCCACGCTCAGCACCAGGCCCACCTCCGTCATCAGGAACAGGATGGACGTACCTCCGTAACTGATGAAAGGCAGGGTGACGCCGGTATTGGGAATGAAATTGGTTACCACTGCAATGTTCAGGATCACCTGCACCGCGATGTGGATGAACACCCCCGTAACGATCAGGATGCCCATGGTATCCGGCGCGTTGCGCGCGATGATCATGAAGCGGTAGAACATGTAGATGAACAGCAGGATCACGCAGATGGCGCCGAAAATGCCCAGTTCCTCGCAGATGATCGAAAAGATCATGTCGTTCTGCGCCTCAGGGACAAAGCCCAGCTTCTGCGTTCCGTTTCCGATGCCCTTGCCGAACAGGCCACCGGAGCCGATGGCGTAGAGGCCCTGCAGCACCTGCCAGCCGCCCTCATCGGAGTACTGTTCCGGATTCTTCCAGACCAGGATGCGCATCACCTGATAGTCCTTCAGGATCTTATATTCCACCAGTTCCTTCGCGAAGACGACGATAATGACCGCCCCCACGATCGCGAGCCCGATCATGACTCCCCATCGCAGTTTCTTCTGGCTGGCGCACAGGACCATGCCGAAGGGGATCACGGTGAGGATGATGCCGGAGCTCAGGTTGTTCATGGCCACGAGCCCGACGGGGACCACCAGAAGGAGCACCACCAGGATCAGATACTTCCACTGGTCGATGCGGTTTTTGAGCTTGACCAGCAGGAAGGCCGTAAAGATGATCAGGCCCACCTTCACCAGTTCCGCCGGCTGGAACAGCGTGCGGTTGCCGATGCCGAACCAGCGCTTCGCGCCGTTGTACTCCTTGCCGAAGGAGGTGAAGTTGGTCAGGACCATGACGGCGATGCTGCCCAGATAGGCCAGCACCGCGAACCATTTCACCAGCTTGTGGTAGTCCAGTTTGGAGACGACGATCATCACCACCAGGCCGATGGCCACGTTCCAGGCCTGTTTTTTCAGGTAGTAGCTGCCGTCGTAACCGACTTTGGAACTCATGCTGGCCGTGTAGTAGCTGGAGCTGTAGACCATCAGCAGGCCGAAGGTGGAAATGAGCACGATCAGAAAGACCAGGGTGTAATCGTAGTACCTCCTGGGCTTCGCGGCAGGCCGGGACAGGCTGGACAAGCCCTCCTGCTCCAGCGCGACGCTCCTGTATGCGGTTCTGTTTCCGGTTTCAGCTGCCATGTCAGACCAGAGATTTGAAGATCCTTCCTCTCTCCTCGTAGGAGGTGAACATGTCCCAGCTCGCGCAGGCCGGCGAAAGCAGAACGGCGTCTCCGTTTTCCGCCTTCTCCTTGGCCACCGCCACGGCCTCTTCCATGCTGTTCACATAGGTGATGGCCGTGATGCCGAAACGCTCGGCGGTCTCGCCGATCTTCTTCGCCGTGGTGCCCATCAGGACCAGGTGCTTGACCTTGCCCACACAGGCGGCGATCCACTCGTCATAGGTGCTTCCCTTGTCATAGCCGCCGGCGATCAGCACCGTCGGCCGCACCATGGCCCGGATGGCCTGGATGGCCGCGTCGGGATTGGTGCCCTTGGAATCATTATAGAACCTGACGCCGTTTTTTTCACCGGAAAATTCGATCCGGTGCTCCACGGCGGTAAATCTCTTCAGCGTTTTGCGGATGGAATCCAGCGGGATGCCGTAGCTTACGGCCATCAGCACCGCTGCCATCACGTTCTCGTAGTTGTGGCGGCCCAGCAGGTTCAGTTCGTGGATGTCCGCCACCAGCTGCTCGCGGCCGTCCACGTTCAGCATGATGTCGTCTCCCATGAGCCAGGCGCCTTCCGCCAGGGTCCTCTTGCTGGAAAAGTAATAGACTTTCGGCTTCAGCCTTCTGTCCGCTCCCTGCAGATAGGGATCCTCGTAGTTCAGAATGCAGAAATCCTCCGCCGTCTGGTTCTCCGTGATGTCGAACTTGACGTTCACGTAAGTCTCCATGGTCTTGTGGCGGTTCAGGTGGTCCGGCGTGATGTTCAGGATCGCGCTGATGTGGGGATGGAAGGTGTCGATGGTCTCCAGCTGGAAGCTGCTCACCTCCGCCACGCTCACGGAATCCTCCGTAGAGCGGTGCACTTCCTCCGTATAGGCGGTGCCGATGTTGCCCACCGTCAGCGTGTTCCTTCCCGCCTCCTCCATGATCTGTCCCAGCAGGGCCGTGGTGGTGGTCTTGCCGTTGGTTCCGGTGATGGCGATCACCGTGCCCTTGTCATAACGGTAGGCCAGTTCCAGCTCGCCGATCAGGGGGATGCCCCTGTCCAGGATCTGTCTGACCACCGGCTGCTCCAGGTCGATGCCGGGGCTGATGACGCAGAGTTCCACGCCGTCCAGATCCTCGTCCCTGCAGCTGCCAAGCACCAGCTCCAGCTGCTCCACGTCCGCGCACTTGTCGCGCACGCTCTTAATGTCAAGGCCGGTGTTTCCGTCAAACAGACGGATCCCGAAGCCCTTGTCTGCCAACAATCTGCAGGCGTTGATCCCGCTCTTGCCTGCGCCGAGCACCATTGCGATACGTTCCATGATTCCCCTCTCTATACCCCCAGGTAGGCCAGGAAGCAGAGCAGCGCCGTGACGATGCTGAACACGGCCACAACTTTGGCTTCCGACCAGCCTCCTAATTCAAAATGATGATGGATGGGCGCCATCCTGAAGATCCGCTTGCCGTGGGTGGCCTTGAAATAGCCCACCTGCAGCATGACGGACAGGACTTCCGCCAGATAGATGAAGCCTGCCAGCAGGATCAGCAGAGGCTGTCCCAGCATGATGAAGGACGAGGCCACGAATCCGCCCAGCGCCAGCGCTCCGGTATCTCCCATGAACACCTTCGCCGGATAGACGTTGAACATCAGGAAGGCCATCAGGGCGCCGGCCGCTGCCGCCGTAACGGGGGCGATGTCCGTGCCGGTCTTCACCGCCGCCGCCGTCAGAAACAGCGCCACCACGATGGTCACCGTGGTGCAGAGACCGTCCAGGCCGTCGGTGAAATTGACGCCGTTGTCCGTGCCCACCATCACCAGAAACAGGAACACGGGATAGAACCACTTCAGGTCCCATGTGGCTTCGGTGAAGGGCAGGCGGATCACGGTGCCCATGTCCGAAAACTTCATCATGTAAAAGCAGAAGCCGCCCATGATGATGATCTGCAGGATGAATTTCTGCCAGGCCTTCAGTCCCTCCGACTGCTTTTTGACCACCTTCAGGAAGTCATCCAGAAAGCCCACCAGGCCGTAGGCCATGGTCACGATCAGGATAGGCCAGATCTTCGGGTGGCGCACCGCGAACACGCAGCCCACCACCAGAATGGCAGCTAAAAAGGCAATGCCGCCCATGGTGGGCGTGCCCTGTTTTTTCAAGTGGGCCTGAGGTCCGTCATCCCGGACCTGCTGGCCGAATTTCAGGCGGTGCAGGACGGGGATCAGCAGCGGGCACAGCACGGCGCCTGCCGCGAAACTCGCAAACAATGCCAGTAATATCTCCCAACTCATTCCCGGTCCTCCTCGTCCTCGTTTTCCTGTTCCTCATAATCGGAGTCGTCCTCGTCGATGATGCCGCCGTCCGGGACCTGCTCCTCCTGGGTGTCGCGCTGATCCCAGGGCAGGATCGGGGCCACCACGGGATTCTCGTTGGCCACGCCCAGATAGGGCAGCGTGCGCTCCATGATCTCCCGCTCCAGCGCGATGGCGTACTTGGTGGAGACCTTCTCATCCTCCGGGATCACCAGGTCGTCGATGACCACGTAGATCAGCACCTGGGGATCGTCCGCCGGCGCGAAGCCCACGAAGGAAGTGACGTATTTCTTGGCGCTGCGCGGATGCTTCTGGGCAGTGCCGGTCTTGCCGCCGATGTCGTAGCCCTCGATGGCCGCCTCGGCGCCGGTGCCCTCCACCACGGTGGCCCGCAGCGCGTCTTTGATGAATTCACAGGTCTCGGCGCTCACGGTCCTTCGCACCGTCACCGGCGTGATCTCCTTGACCATGCGGCCGTTCTCATCCGTGATGGCCTTCACGATGTGGGGCTGATAGTAGGTCCCGCCGTTGATCAGCGAGGAGAAAGCCGCCGCCATCTGCACCATGTTCACGTTGAAGTTCTGGCCGAAACCGTTGGTGGCCAGGTCCGTCACTCCCATGTTCTGCGCCGTATAGACCAGGCCCGCCGTCTCGCCGGGCAGGTCCACGCCGGACTGCCTTCCAAAGCCGAAGGTGGTCTGGAAGTTGGCGAACTTCGTCTTTCCCATGCTCTCCACGATGTCCATCATCGCCGAGTTGCAGGAGTACATCAGGGACTGCTTCAAAGTGACCGTGTTGTGGACCTTGTTGCACTTGACGGTCACCTCGTGTCCCTCTGAGCCGAACTCCTTGGCGCCGGTGCAGAGGTATTCCCTGCCGGCATCGGTGGCGTCCTCTTCCAGGGCCGCCGCCACGGTAAAGGGCTTCGCCGTGGATCCGGGCTCGTAGGCATCGCCCACCGCAAAGTTGCGCCAGACCTTCGAGTAGGCCTCGATGCGCTCCTCGTCTGTCATGGCCTCCAGCTTTTCATCGCTGTAGTAGGCAGAGACGTCCGTCGGGTCGTTTAAGTCAAAGTATTTGTCCGTGGCTAGGGCCAGGATCTCCGCCGTGTTGGGATCCATCACGATCACGCCCAGATTGGCGCATCTGTGGTTCGACAGGAATTCCTTGATGGACTCTTCCACGATGGTCTGCACCGAAAAGTCGATGGTGCTGACGATGGTATTGCCGTTGGTGGGCTCCACGGTGTTTCGCTCCGCCACGCCGTCGTCGTTGATGTATCCGTAGGTCAGGCCGTTTACGCCTACCAGTTCGTCGTTATAGTACTGTTCCAGGCCCCAGTTGCCGCGGGAGGCGTCCCGGCCGGAGAAGCCCAGAACAGTACACGCAAAGTCATTCATGGGGTAATAGCGCTTGTATTCGGTCTCGAACCAGACGCCGCTCACTTTCCCGTTCCGTTTTTTGGAATCCCGGGAGTTGTACTCGTTCTGATACTCCAGGAAGGCGTTCTTCTGCTCCTCGCTCAGATCTCTCGCGTAGCGGATGTAGTGGTTTTCTTCGTCCGCTTCCACCAGCTGGCTCAGCTCGGTCTTGTCGTAGCCGAACACTTTGTTCAGGGCTTCCAGCGTCGCCTCTTCGTTCACGCCCTCCTTGTACATGATCACCGAGGGGTCCAGGATCAGGATGTACACCCGTTCGCTGGTGGCCAGCAGCGAGCCGTTGCGGTCCGTAATATCGCCCCGGCGGAAAGAAATGGTGGAACTGGAGTAGTTCTGCTGCGTCAGCACCACCTTGCTGTAGTCATCCCCCTGGGTCCGGACGATGTGGATCAGTACCCCCGATAATACGAGCAAGGCCGCCGCCACCAAGATGAAGATGAACGCCAGCCTTTTAAGGAGGTTGCTCTTATATGCTGTTTTAGCTGCCCTCAAACGCCGTCGGTATTTGGCGCGGGCAGATTCAGTCTCTTGGGATTGGTTCATTTTGCACTACGTAACTGCCCTCTTTTTGCTGGTAGTGGATGATCTGTTCCTCGGCGGGGTAGACCAGTCCGTACTCCCCTACCGCGATCTCGTAGACTTCGTTGATGTCCACGTTCTTCTCCAGATTGACTCTGGCCGCGTTGTTGTCGGACTTGATGGTGTTCAGCTGCGAAGTCATGCTGGCCAGCTGCTTTTCCGCCTTGGTGATCTGTCCGGACGCGGAGACCACCATGACCACCGCGATGAACAGGATGGCCACCATGACGCCCAGGAAGGCCATGTAGCCCGGCGTCAGGTAGGCGATGTTCCGGCGGTTGCGGCGGATCGCCCGGCCGACCTTCGGGTCCCGTTCGGGGGCCGGGATCTGGGCCTGCTGTTCGGAGACCTCCGGCACAGGAAGCACATTTCCGGACACAGGCAGATCCAGCTCCTCCATCAGAGCCTGCCTGGCTGTGTTTCCGTCGATTGTGAAGAACTTCTTCTCCATTCCTATGCCCTTTCGAAGATCCGCAGCTTCGCGCTTTTCGATCTTCTGTTCGTCTCCTGCTCTTCCTCCGAGGGAAGGATCGCCTTTTTGGTGATCACCCTGCCCTTGCTCTTCCTGCCGCATACGCAGACGGGAAAGTTTTTGGGGCAGATGCAGGGGTCCTCTGCCGTTTTGAATTTATTCTTGACGATCCGGTCCTCCAGCGAGTGGAACGTGATCACGCATAAGCGTCCGCCCGCCGCGAGGTGATCGATCATCACGTCGATGCTCTCCTCCAGTACCACCAGCTCCCGGTTCAGTTCGATCCGTATCGCCTGAAAGGTCCGTTTGGCGGGATGTCCGCCGGTCTTCTGCACCTTCATGGGGATCGCCGCCGCGATGATCTGCGCCAGCTGTCCCGTGGTTTGGATGGGTTCGAGCTCCCTGTTCTTTACAATGTGCTTTGCGATATTCTTGGCGAACCGATCCTCACCATAGTCCCGGATGATACGATAAAGCTCCGCTTCCGAATAGTTGTTGACGATGTCTGCCGCTGTGGCCGTTTCCTCTGTGTCCATCCGCATGTCCAGCGGGGTGTCCACCAGATAGGAAAAGCCCCGTTCCGCGGTGTCAAGCTGGTGTGAAGAGACCCCCAGGTCCAGGAGGATACCGTCCGCTTTTGGGAGGTTGCCGTCTCTTGCGATGCGTTCGATCTCTCCGTAGTTGCTCTTCACGATCAAGACCCGGGGGTCACCGCCGAAGCGGTCTTCCAGGGCGGCGACCGCATCACCGTCCCGGTCGATGCAGATCAGCCTTCCGTTTTCGCCGAGGCGCTTCAGGATCTCCGAGGAGTGCCCGCCGCCGCCGGCAGTGCCGTCGATATAGATGCCGTCCGGCCTGATGTTCAGACCGTCGATAGTTTCATGTAATAAGACCGGTATGTGCGAAAAGCTTCCCGGCTCCACTAGATGCCCAGTCCTTCCAGATTCATGGCCAGCTCGTTCAGATCTTCATAAGTGCTGGCTTCCTGCCACAGGGCCTTGTCCCAGATCTCGATGTGGCCGCCGACGCCGGCCAGGACCACATCCTTCTTTAAGTGGGCTATTTCGCGCAGTTTTGCCGGAAGCAGGATGCGTCCCTGCTTGTCCACCTCGCAGGTGCAGGCGCTGGCCAGAAAATACCTGGTGAACTTACGCGCGGAGGGGTTGGAGAGCGGAAGGGCGTACAGCTTTTCTTCGAAGGTCTTCCACTCCGCGTCCGCGTAGACGTAGAGGCAGTCGTCCAGACCCGCTGTCACCACGAAGAGATCGCCCAACTGCTCGCGGAACTTCGAGGGCATGATCAATCTGCCCTTTGCATCCACGGTATGGTTGTATTCGCCCATAAACATGTCAGCCGTTCTCTCCTTTCACCATAATCTACCACAATTACCCACTTCGTACCACTTGGCTTTATTTTATAGGCAAAATCTGGGAAATGCAAGCACTTTTTCCTATTTTTTTCAAGGAAAATCGCGGTTTTTCGCGCTCCACAAGATATGGCGCACCGAACATATTTTCGCCCCAAAATCGGCAGTTTCGAGATGATTTTCCGGCTTGTTGAAGGGGGTTGGAACTGGTTTTTGCGCCTGATAAAGAAGATGCTGCGCCCACTAGGCGCACGAAGGGCCAGAATAGGCGCGGGGATCACTCCTTGTGCCTATTTCAGAAGATGCTGCTCCCACTGGGAGCACAAAGGGCCATAATAGGCGCAGGGAGAAAGGTCCTTGAGTTCCCTGCCGGCTTATGATAGACTCCGGGTACAGGACTTGATCAAGGAGGTATAAAAATGGCAGTATTACATATGAATACACAGGAATTCAAGAACGTGGTGGTAGAGGGGAAGGGTCCCGTGATCGTGGACTTTTTTGCCACCTGGTGCGGTCCCTGCAAGATCCTGGCTCCCTACATCGAAGAGCTGGCCGCCGATTATGACGGAAAGATCACCGTCGGCAAAGTGGACATCGACCAGAACCTGGAACTGGCCACCGCGCTGAAGATCGCCGCCGGACCCACCGTGATGTTCTTCAAGGACGGCAAGGTCGCGGAGACCTTCGTGGGCGTGCAGCCCATGAGCGTGCTGCGGGACGCCGCGGAGAAACTGCTGTAGGCCCAGAGCCTCATGTGAAATGGGGACGGTTCTC
>JAGAEH010000209.1 GCA_017613225.1 Lachnospiraceae bacterium | reverse complement strand
CGTCACAGATCATGCCGGAGTTGATGGCGATGGCGTTGATGATGGTCTGGGCGATCTGGTCGTAGCCGCCGCCGTACAGGTAGGTGATGCCCGCACCCGCGCCGCAGCCCGCGCTGGTGGCGCCGCAGTAGGCGGACAGACGGCCGATGCCGGTCTTAAGGTGGATGGTCACCAGATTGGAGATCACCAGCGCCCGCAGCAGGGTCTCGTGGGAGACGCCCAATTCCTTGGCGTAGACGATGACCGGCAGGGAGGCCGTCAGGCCCTGGTTGCCGCTGCCGGAGTTGATCACCACCGGCAGGTCGCAGCCGTTCATGCGGGCGTCGGAGCCGGCGGCTGCCCAGGCCTTGGCCCTGGTCTGCAGCGTATTTCCGTAGGAGGCCAGCAGGATGTTGCCGATGCGGGCTCCGTAGTTGCCCCGCATGCCCTCTTTGGCGATGGCGGTGTTCATCTCGATCTGCCGCTCTAAAGTTTCCCGCACGTCGTCCAAGTCCACTTCCTCCGCGAAGGTCACGATGTCCTCCACAGAGAGCAGCGAGCGGTCCGTCTCATATTCCTTGCGTTCCTCCGCGTATTCCTTGGTGAATACCGGAACGCCGTCCTTTTCGATCAGGATCACGTTGGTGTGATGCCCCGCGATCTCCACCCGGGCGGTGTGCCCGTCTGATTCCACGGCGACGTCAATGTCGAATATGTAGGGCTTGGGGGAACGGGAGAAGGAAAACGCCGCCTCGTGCAGCAGTTCATCGATCTTCGGATGATCCTCCGTCTTCAGCCTGGCCAGGATCTGCAGCTCGGCGTCACAGTCGCCGGAAATGATGCCGGCCGCTGCCGCCGCGGAGATTCCCCGCATGCCGCCCGTATTGGGCACGAACACGCTTTTTACGTTTTTGATGATGTTGGCGCTGGCCAGGGTCGTGACCTTCTGAGGCCTTGCCCCCAGCGCATCCGCCGCCAGCGCGGCCGCGTAGGCCACCGCGATGGGCTCGGTGCAGCCCATGGCAGGGATCAGTTCTTCCTTCAGGATCAAGATAAACTCGTCGTATTTACGTCTGTCCATTGCAGTTCCTCCAGGCATAGAATGGGTAAAGCTCACGTTAGTGCTAGTATATCACATTTTCCGCCGGGAAAAATCCTTTTTTGCAAAGAACCGGGACAAAATCTGCGGACTGGTGTATACTGATCTCATACTGATCCAACCCAAGGAGGTCAACCATGACAAAGGAGTTCAACAACGCGAAAGTCATCGCGGCTGCCAACATCTATTTTGACGGCAAGGTCACCAGCCGCACGGTATTTGCGGAAGACGGCAAGCGCTACACGCTGGGCGTGATGCTGGCGGGCGAGTACGAGTTCCCCACCGGCGCCGCCGAAGTGATGGAGATGCTGGGCGGTTCCATGGACGTAATGCTGCCCGGCGAGACGGAGTACACCACCTACACCCCCGGCATGTCCTACCGGATCCCGGCCAATTCCAGCTACAAGATGATCGTGAAGGAGTACGTGGACTACTGCTGCTCATATGAAGAGTAAGCCGGCTGCCGCGAAAAGCGCGTAAAAGCCCGGACCGCAGGGTCCGGGCCTTTTCATGCTTTTTTTCAGACGCGGCGCGTCCGTTCAGGGACTTCAGGCCTTGTCCACGTCCATCAGGAACGCGCTCAGGGTAAAGCCCTTGACGGGTTCGTCATGGACGGTGCCCAGGTAATCCTCTCCCAGCAGCTTAAAGAAGTCGCCGCTGACGTTGATGTCAGGCAGGCGCCCCACCATCTCCCCGTCTTCCATCAGGAAGGCCATCTGGACCGGCGTGGCAAAGTGGCCTTCGGGGGTGGCGTCGCCGCCGGAAGCGATGCCCATGAAGATGGCCTTGCCGGGGACCAGCTCCTTCAGGCTCTTAGCGGTGGGCTCCACATAGAGATTGTGGAATCCCAGATCCGGCACGCCGTCATAGGCGGCAGAGGCGGTGCCCAGGTTGGGCAGGCCGTAGAGCTTCGAGGTCTTCTTTGTGGTCAGAAGCCCCTTCAGGACGCCGTTCTCAACATAGGACGGTCTCAGATCCGGCGCGATGCAGCCCTCCGCGTCGAAGAAGCAGCCGCCGTGGGCGGTGGAGGGATCCATGTCGTCCTTGACGGTCAGCTTTTCCGAAAAGACTTTGCTGCCCAGTTTGCCGCTCAGCAGAGAGGCGCCGGCGACGTACAGGTCGCCTACGAAATGCCGCAGGTAGTGCATGACCACGTTGGCCGCGTCGCAGACCACGGGATAACGGCCGGGCTCAATGTCCGCGGGAGTATAGAAGGCGTCGTACTCCTTCTTCCACTCCTTCAGGAGCATCTCCTCGTCATACTGATCCCCCTCCCAGAAGAGGCCCGTATCGAAGAGATTGCCGGAGCCGCGGCTCTGGGCGATGAGTTCGATGGAGAGCTTTCTGCCGGAGCTCACCAGACGGCGGCCCTTGGAATTCTGATACTCCGTCCTGTTGTAGCTTAAGCGGATCTTGTTGGAGATGGCGTATCTGGGGCACAGCTCCGCCACCCGGTCCAGAAGGGCCTGCATGGTGGGGATGAAATCCGGGACCGGAATGATCTCCTCTTCGTGCAGCTCCTCTCTCTCCAGCGGGCCTTCCAGCTCGCAGGGATAGGGGATCTTGAAAGCCAGCGCTTCCACTGCCTTTTCGGTCAGTTCCTTTTCATCGGGCTCTCCCAGGCAGCCGGCGATGCCGATAAAGCCGTCCTCATAGACCCGGACGGT
>JAGAEH010000208.1 GCA_017613225.1 Lachnospiraceae bacterium | reverse complement strand
TTCTTTATACACGCTGCCGTGTATAAAGAAACGTCCCCTATACACGGGCTGCATGCGCGGTGAGTGTTACTTGGTCGGGTCCTTGCCCTTGACTAACTTGCGCACGTCGTCGCATACCAGCTTCACGTTCTCCTCGCCCAGGTAGGCCATGTGGCCCGCCTCGTATCCTTTGAAGAAGATGCGGTCCTTGGGGAAGTTGGAATGCTTCATAGTGTACCAAAGGATGCCCGTCTCGGTGCACAGGTCGTACCAGCCGTTGAGGAAGAAGGCCCGCATGCCGGGCACGCGGCGCATGGTGTCGGAAAGATTCTGTGCGGTGTTGCGGCCTTTGATCTCGTTGTTCCAGTCCTTGTAAAAGCGGGTGGAGCTCACGAAATTGCGGTCCCAGTTGATATTCAGCTTCTTGAACACGTCGCCGCAGAGCACGGATTCGAAGAAGGGATCGTATTTGCCCTCGGAAGGATCGTCCCACATGCCGTGTTCCATCTTCGTCTCGGAGGTGCGCAGTTCATACAGCGGGCGGGTGATGCGGCCGTCCAGCCGGGATACCGCACGGCCTTTGCCCCGGGCCACCTGGGAGCGGTAGATCTCATCCTCGATCACCAGGTTCCGGTCCTCCAGATACTCGCGGGACACGCCTGTGTAGTGGATCAGCTTTTTGATCACCCTCTCCTTTTCTCTGCCGGTCATCTCCTCGCCCTTGAAGAGCATCACCAGGTATTCCGTGTTGGCCCATTCGGTGGCCTCGTACACGAATTCCTCCAGGCCCTGATCCGTGGGATGGTTGTGATACCAGTGCACCGCAGCCAGCGTCGGCATGGACAGGATGGCGGGGTAGATGGGGCTCTTGTCGAAAAAGTGGTTCTTGTTGGTGACGGTATTGCCGATCAGGATCACGCCGTCAAAGCCGGTGCCGTAGGCCCGGTGCTCGTCGCCGAAGGTGCTCATGCCCACGATGGTGGCGGCCCGGGTGCAGCCGTAGCTCTCCCCCATCAGGTACTTGGGACTCTTCCAGCGGCCGTAGCGGTCCAGCCACTTCTGGATCATGGTATTGAAGGACGTGGCGTCGGCCTCGATGCCCAGGAACTGGTCTTTTTTCGACTCGTCCAGCAGACGGCCGAAGCCGGTGCCCACGGGATCCACCACCACCAGGTCCGCCACATCCAGCAGGCAATACTCATTGTCGCAGCTCTTGTAGGGAGGAAGGGGCGTGCCGTCCTCGTCGATCTCCTTGGAATATTTCAGGCGGATCGTGCCCACGAAGCCCACGTGGACCATCATGGAGGAAGTGCCGGGGCCGCCGTTGAAGGCGAAGATCACCGGGCGCTTGTCCGGATCCTTCACGCCGTCCCGGAAATAGGAATAGGTGAACATGGAGGCGATGGCCTTGCCTTCTTCATCGTAGAAGACGTTGTCCTCGCAGACGGTATGGTAGGTGAACTCCTTGCCGTGGACTTTCAGCTTGTTGCCCTCGGAGGTAAAGCGGGAGGGAGTAAATACATCTGTTCTGATCATTTGGCTGCTCCTTTATGATTATTATTGATCGATCTGTCTTCCTGTCATCCCGAGCGGAGCTCATTTTATCTGTCATCCTGAGCGGAGCGCAGCGGAGTCGAAGGATCCTTACAGCGTTTCCGGCGAAGGGATCCTTCGCCTGCGGCTCAGGATGACAGCGGGTCGCCGTGTATAGAGAAACGTCCCTTATACACGAGGATGACAGCGGGTCGCCGTGTATAGAGAAACGTCCCTTATACACGGTCGGGATGACATGGTCTCCTTATTTGGTCGGGTCTTTTCCCATCACGAATTTGCGGATGTCGTCGCACACCAGCTTCACGTTCTCCTCGCCCAGGTAGACCATGTGGCCGGCTTCGTAGCCCTTGAAGAAGATGCGGTCCTTGGGGAAGTTGGAGTGGTTCATGGTGTACCACAGGATGCCGGTCTCGGTGCACAGGTCATACCAGCCGTTCATGAAGAAGGCCCGCATGGTGGGCATGCGCCGCATGGTATCGCTCAGGCACTGGGCGGTGTTGCGGCCCTTCAGTTCGTTGTTCCAGCTGGGGTACAGCCTGGCGGAATTCACAAAGTTCCGGTCGAAGTCGATGTTCAGCTTTTTGAACACGTCCCCGCAGAGCACGCTCTGGAAGAAGGGGTCGTACTTGCCCACGGAGGGATCGTCCCGCAGGCCCCAGGTGGGTTCCGAAGTGTGCAGTTCGTACAGCGGGCGGGTGATGCGGCCGTCCAGGCGCGCCACCGCCCGGCCCTTGTTCCGGGCCACCTGGGCGCGGTAGTCCACGTCCTCGATCACCAGATCCCGGTCCTCCAGGTACTCCCTGGACACGCCCGTGTAATGGATCAGCTTTTTGATGATCTTCTCCCGCTCCTTCGGCGTCATGGCCTCGCCTTTGAACAGCGCCGTCAGGTACTCGGTGCCGGCCCAGTCCCAGGCCTCGTACACGTACTCTTCCAGGCCCTGGTCCGTGGGATGGTTCTGATACCAGTGCACCGCCGTCAGGGTGGGCATGGACAGGATGGCCGGGTACACCGGCTTCTTGTCCGCGAAATGGGTGCCGTTTGTCACGGTGTTGCCGATGAAGATGATGCCGTCAAAGGCCGTGCCGAAGGCCCGGTCCTCGTTGCCGAAGGTGCTCATGCCGGCGATGGTGGCTACCCGGGTGCAGCCGTAGCTCTCACCCATCAGGTACTTGGGGCTCTTCCAGCGGCCGTAGCGGTCCAGCCACTTCTGGATCATGGTATTGAAAGATGCCGCGTCGCCCTCGATGCCCCAGAACCAGTCCTTCTTGCTCTCGTCCAGCAGCCGGCCGAAGCCGGTGCCCACGGGATCCACCACCACCAGGTCCGCCACGTCGATCAGGCAGTATTCGTTGTCGCAGGAGGCATAGGGAGGAAGGGGCGTGCCGTCCTCATCCACGTCCTCGGAGTATTTCAGGCGGGTCGGTCCCACGTAGCCGGTGTGCACCATCATGGAAGAGGTGCCGGGGCCTCCGTTGAAGGCGAAGATCACCGGCCGTTTGTCCGGATCCTTCACGCCGTCCCGGAAGTAGGAATAGGTGAACATGGAGGCGATGGCCTTGCCCTCGTCGTCGTAAAACACTGTGTCTTCGCAAACGGTATGATAATTGATGATCTTTCCGTTTACCTTGACCTTATTTCCCTCAGAGGTAAACTTTGAAGGCGTAAAAACATCGGTTCTGATCATGGATGACCTCCTTCATTGTAATGCTCGGTATTGCGCAGCCGTTCTGGCGTTTTTTCTATTTGTCCCTTTCAGGGCAGTCTCTTCAGCAGTTCCTCTACGATCTCCAGTCCGTCTCCCACGATCTTCACGTCGCTCACCGAAAAGATGGGGGCGTTGGGGTCGGTATTGACCGCGATGATCTTTTCGGCGCCGCCGATGCCCGCCAGGTGCTGGATGGCGCCGGACACGCCGATGCTGATCAGCAGCTTCGGGGCCACGGAAGCGCCGGTCTGGCCAACCTGATGGCGGTATTCCAGATAGCCGGCTTCCACCAGAGGCCTGGAGCAGGCCAGCTCCGCGCCGATCTTTTCCGCGAATTCTTTAAACAGCGCCAGGTTTTTGCGGGAACCGATGCCCCGGCCTACCACCACAAGGCGCTCCGCGTCCCGGATGGACGCGCCTTCTTCCCCTGCCAGTTCCTCCAGGATCTCCACCGCTGCCGCGGTCTGCGGGAAGGGGACCTCCTCCGTCTCGCCGGTCCTGGAATAGTCCGGCTTCCCCGCCTTCAGCACGCCGGGGCGGACGGTGGCCATCTGGGGCCTGGCGTCCGGGCACTTGATGGTAGCCATCAGATTGCCGCCGAAGGTGGGGCGGGTCTGCAGCAGCAGGCCGCTGCCCTCTTCGATGGCCAGGCCCGTGCAGTCCGCGGTCAGTCCCGTGCGGATGCGCACGGCCACGCCCGGGGCGATCTCCCGGCCGAAGGAGGTGGCGGGAAAGAGCATCATCTCCGGCCGCCGCTCCTTTATCAGTCCGCAGAGCCATTCGACACAGGCTGCCGCGTCCGCGGCGGTAAAGGGCTCGTGTTCACAGTACAGCACCAGATCGGCCCCGAAGGCGATCAGTTCCTTTAAAATATCGTCCTGCCGCGTGTGGTTCGTCACCGCCACCAGGCGGCAGTTTCCGGCATCCGCCAGTTCCCTGCCCTTGGTCAGAAGTTCCGGCGCCCGGCAGCGTCCCGCTCCGTCGGTCTCGGCAAAGACCCACACGTCGGTCCCGCCGGCGCTCTCCTTCGCAGCCGCCTCTTTTTCAATGCTGATGGCGCCCATGGGGCAGCTGTCCCGGCAGAGTCCGCACAGGACGCAGTTATCATTCACATTTGCCTTGTCGTCTTCCAGATACAGCGCGCCGGAGGGGCAGGCGTTCGTACACAGGCCGCAGCCGATGCA
>JAGAEH010000020.1 GCA_017613225.1 Lachnospiraceae bacterium | reverse complement strand
TGCATCTCCGGCGGCAAGGACTCCATGCTGATGGCCAAGCTCTTTCAGGAGGTCCTGCGCTATTCGGAGGTGGACTTTGCCGTGGAGTTTCTGGTGATGGACCCCGGCTACAGCAGGGAGAACCGGCTGCAGATCGAGGAAAACGCCCGGCTGCTGGGAGTGCCGGTGAACATCTTCGAGACCGACATCTTCAACGCCGTCTACACCATTGAAAAGTCACCCTGCTATCTGTGCGCCCGCATGCGCCGGAGCTACCTGTACCGTTTCGCCCAGGAACTGGGCTGCAATAAGATCGCCCTGGGGCACCACTTCGACGACGTGATCGAGACCACGCTGATGGGCCTGCTCTACGGCGCCCAGATCAAGGGCATGATGCCCAAGCTCCACAGCACCAACTTCCCTGGCATGGAGCTGATCCGCCCCCTGTACCTGATCCGGGAGGAGGACGTCAAGGCCTGGCGGGACTACAACGGACTGACCTTCCTGCGCTGCGCCTGCCGCTTTACCGAGGCCATCGCCGCCGCGGGCGGCGGGGAGGAAAACCCTTCCAAACGGGACGAGATCAAGCAGCTGATCAAAGAGCTGAAAAAGAAGAATCCCGACGTGGAGCAGTGCATCTTCAAGGGGATGGAAAACGTGCACCTGGACACGGTTCTGGCCTATAAAAAGGACGGCGTAAAGCACAGTTTTCTGGAGGAATACGATCTGTAAAAGCGAAATAGCGCGCGTAAAAAACCCGAAGCAGGAGCCCCGTAACGGGACTTTTGCTCCGGGTCTTTTTCTGTGATGATAGGCTTACTTCGCGGGATTGCAGATCTTTCCGATAAAGAGCACGTTGCCGCTCTGACGGTCGACGATCATGAAGGCGTAGGGTCTGTCGAGCTTGATCTCCAGGACTTTCTGCTCAAAAGGCGCCGCGCTGTCTTTCAATACCGCCGCGGTGGCGGCCGCTGCCTCCGTCCCGTTCTCGTCCAGGATCATCTTCGTCTTGTGGATGACCTTGGAAATGTAAACGTCCTCGGCGATCCCCGAAAAGTCCGCGAGCTGGAACACAAAGGCTTTCTGGATCCCCAGCGCCTGCAGGATCTCCGTGATGTCACCGCCGCTCTCCAGCTCAAACTTGGGCATGATGGCCCTGATGACGTCATAGCCGGTGACTCTCTTCTGCATCAGGCCCTTGATGTCCAGGTCACTGACGTTGAAATCGCCCTCCTTCTTGGGCAGGATGCCGATGAAGGAATAATTGTTGTAATAGGGTTTCTCAAAGGCGATGGCATTCTCGTTTTCGTAGGCCTTCGTCTCCTCGGAGTAAAGGTACTTCACGTCGATATTCTTCTTGAAGCCGTGGAAAACGCCGTCTTTGATGCAGAAATCTTCCACCGGGACCTGCCACTTGCCGTTAAAGTACAGGGTGTTCACCAGCACGTCCGACACGTCGGCAAGATCGTCGGGATCTACGATGGAGGGGATCAGTTCGCGGGTCTTCTCCTTGCACCAGGCGTTGATGATATTCGCCGCGGCCGCAGGGTCGGAGAAATCCATGGCCGCGATCTCCGCGCCGTACCGGTCGGCCAGGACCGACAGATAAGCATCCTCCACCTCCTGGTCATTCCTGTACCAGAAGGCATTGGAGATCAGGACTTTCAGCATTTCTTTATCGGCGGCGCTGGAGAAGAGCCCCTGGGCATAGGAGCCCAGCTCCTCCTTCTTTACGCCGAGATAGGTCTCCAGCTCTGTTTTTGTACTGCCTCCCGCGCCTTCCAGGAGCATGGAGAGCACCATGTTGACCGACATGGGAGAGATGATGGCGTTCTCCTCACCCTCCGCCAGGGCATCCAGCAGGAGCGCGTCATTTTTGCCGAGTCCCACGTCCAGGCCGGGCAGAGGTTCCTGCTTGACGTCCTTCTTGTACTTGACCTTGGACCACTTTGAATAGTAGGTCTTTTCGCCGATGGTCTTGTAGGTGCGGATGCGGACGTAGTATTTCGTGTTCGCCTTCAGGTTCTTGATGACCGCCGACGTCTTCTTATATCCTTCGACCTTTACGGTCTTCTTGTTCTTTGTAAAGTCCTTGTTGGTCGCCGTCTGGATCTGATATCCGGTGATCCGGCTCTTAGACATTTTCGCCGACTGCTTCGTCCACTTTACGGTCAGGGTCCCGGAGGACTTGGACAGGCTGCTGATCCCGGTGCCCTTCGGAATGATCTTGAAGGAGACCGTCTTCTTTCCGCTGTATTTCCCCTTCAGCGTTACGGTGACCGTTGCCTTTCCGACATTGACGTTGTTCTTATAGGAGACGGTATAGTCCGTGCCCTTTTTCAGCACATGGGAGCCGTATTTGACCGTGACCGCAGGCTTTTTGGCCTTGCCGCTCCAAACGGTGGACTTGTAAGATAACGTGACCTTGGGAGTGATCTTTTTGGCCTTCGTGACCGCAGCGGTCTTCATCAGAGAAGGCTCGGTGATGCTCCCGGCATAGACTGTGGATGGAAACACAGTCAGCGTCATCAAAACACAAAGCATAAAGCATAATAAACGTTTTTTCATTCCGTTGATCTCCTCTCGCTTTTGTTCCATCTGATGATAAATGATTATATCACGCCGCAGCGTGGGTAAAACAGAATATATTATTAAGATTCCGAAGATCTCCTACAGCTCTTCCTTGGAGTACTTCAGGAAGCCTTCGCCTCTGATCTCGCTGGCGTCGGTGAGGATGAAGAAGGCGTTGGGATCGATCTCCGCCACGATGTCCTTCAGAACGGAAGCCTCCTTGGTGGAGACGGCGCACAGCAGCATGGGCCGGTCCGCGCCGGTGTAGACGCCCTTCGCGGAGATCCGGGTCACGCCCCGCTGCACTTCCTTCATCACCCGCTCCGCGATGGCTTCGTGCTCCGTCGATATGATGAAGGCCATCAGGGAGTTCTTGAAGCCCGCGATCACATGGTCCGCCACGATGCTGGAGAGCACTACTGAGACCACCGCGTACAGCGAGCTCTCCAGGCCGAAGATCCAGGCCGAAAGGGCGATCACAACGGCGTCCAGGATCGGGAAGATGGAAGACGTCTTCATGTGCGGGAAAAAGTGCTGGATCAGCGCGGCTACGGTGTCGGTGCCGCCTGTGGTGGCCTTGCCCAGGAAGACGAGCCCCAGGCCTACGCCGATCACGGCGCCGCCGATCACGGAGGTCAGGAACAGGTTCTCCGGCACCAGGCCCACTTCCGGGATCACATACAGCCAGCCGGTAAAGAGCACTGCCGCGATGAAGGTGCGCCTCATGAAGAACCAGCCGCGGATGGCGATGGCGAAGATGATCAGCGGGATGTTGAAGATCACGTTGCCCAGCCACACAGGGATGCCGCCGTCCACCACCCTTTTGGTGACCTCCTGCAGCAGGATGGCCAGGCCGGTGAATCCTCCGGGCACCATGTTGGAGGGCGTATAGAACAGGTTCGCGGCCAGAGCCATCAGGCCCGTGCCGATCAAAATACGTACATAGTCCAGGATTTTTTCTTTGTGTTGTTCCCCATGGATCTCCACTTTTTTCATGATCCCCGCTCCATCATTGTAATCGTAAAACAGCGTAATGATTATAGACTGTCTGCTCCAGCTTTTCAAGCACTGCCGAAGCGTGTATAGGGGACGTTTCTTTATACACGCTTCCGTGCATCATCCTTGACACCTTTTCACCGCGCTTATTATAATGTCTTCAGATCATCCGTCACGCGCGGATAGAGACATAAGAGGTACGACCATGTCAGAAAAAACCACCCTCATCGCCGCAGGCGACCTGTTCATGACCCGAAGGATCCCGGAGGACGGCTATCCCGGCCTGGAGGAACTGAGCGCCCTCATCAAGGAGCACGACGTCCGCTTCGTGAACCTGGAGATGACCTTCCACAACCGGGAGGGCTTCCCCGCCGCGGAGAGCGGCGGCACCTGGGCCATGGCGGATCCGGTGCTGCTGGACGACATCCGGCGCATGGGTTTCAACCTGTACAACACGGCCAACAATCACAGCGGCGACTACGGCACCGGCGGCCTTCTGGCCACGGCGGCGCACTTAAGGGAACGCGGCATGGTCTTTGCCGGCACCGGCGCCAATCTGGGGGAGGCCTCCCAGGCGGCCTATCTGGAGACCAGGAACGCCCGGGTGGCGCTGATCGCCTGCTGCGCCACCTTCCACGCGGCAGAGCGGGCCGGCGGCCAGTCGGATCTGCTGCAGGGCCGCCCCGGTCTGAACCCGCTGCGCCATAAGACCTATTTCCATGTGGATGAAGAACACTACAGGATGGCGGAAGAACTGGTGCGGGTGACCGGCGTCAACGACGGCAGGAACTACGGCATCCGCCTGGGCTATGCCAATCCCTTCGAAGAGGGCAAGCTCCCCTTCGGCAATGAGGGCCTGTTCGTCCTCGATACGGAAAACCATGTGGAGACGAAGCCCGATGAGCAGGACCTGGAGCGCATCTTAAGCGAGATCCGGGAAGCCAGGCGCCAGGCGGACATCGTGCTGGTGAGCTTCCACTCCCACGACTACCGGGACGACGATCCCACCCTGCCGGCCCGTTTCATCGAAGAGTTCGCCAGAGCCTGCGTCGACGCCGGCGCTCAGGCTTTCCTGGGCCACGGCCCCCACGAACTGCAGGGCATCGAGTGTTACAACAGCGGCGTGATCTTCTGCAGCATCGGCAATTTCCTGTTCGAAACGGAGACCGTCTCCCTGCAGCCCTACGACGCTTTTTATAACAAAAAGATGCCCCTGGACACCCGGGTAGGCGCCTACATGGACGCCCGCAGCCAGAACGGCACCCGGGGCTTCGGCATCCAGAAAAACATCTGGCGGGCGGTGCTGCCCTCCATCACCTTTGAGGACGGACGGATCACCGCCGTGAGCCTCCATCCCATCGAGCTGGGCATGGATCTGTCCCGGGGCCGCAAGGGCGTGCCCGTCCTGAGCAGGGACGAGGACACCCTGCAGTACCTGGCGGCGCTCTCCGCCCCCTACGAGACGCGGATCGAGATCCGGGACGGCCTTG
>JAGAEH010000207.1 GCA_017613225.1 Lachnospiraceae bacterium | reverse complement strand
GGTGGCAAAGGCCACCTTTCCGCCGGCACCCATGTCTTCTATGATCTTTTTGGAACAGAGCATGTTCTCGAAGGTGCTGGTGGACCTGTCCTCTTCCGCGATCCGCTCTTCCGGGACCCCCTGCTCCAACAGGTAATCCTTCATCGCCCTGCTCTCCGGGATGACTTCGTTGGGACCCTGGCCGCCGGAGACGATGAATGTCAGTTCCTTCCCCGTCAGCTCCTTCTGCTTTTTGGCGAAGGCAAGGGCCCTATCGACGCGTCCCCGCAGCAGGGGTGAGCAGGTCCCGTCCTTTCGGATGCCGCATCCCAGGACGATCATATAATCCTTGTCCGGATCCGGCTCGTATCGGACAACGATGATGTTGGCGATAATGGTCCCGATGAGCATGCATTCAAAGTAGAGGTAGACCGCCGCGCAGAAGTTGGCGATCAGATCGTGTATCATGACCTCTGTCTGGCTTCCTGTGGCATAATAGTCGAAGGCAAAGATGAAGACCATGCCGCCCACCATCAAAAAGGACAGGATGATGCCCAGCACGTTCACCACCCGCTTTCCCTCATGCCGGATCAGGGAGATATTGGAGACGCACAGCGCGGCGGAGAACAAAAGGATGAAGGGGGAGGTGATGAACATGTACGTCTTGGCGGACTCCAGAAGCACGTTGGCAACGGCGCTGACCGGATAGTCCTCCGGGTAATTCAGGATCGCCGTCGCCAGAAAGACGTAGGTCCCCAGCACGGACACCGTAAACAGCGCGAAGCCCATGTAGTAGATGGTGTTGTAGGAGTAGGGGTTGTAGCGGATCTGCTCCCGGAAGGCCCACAGCAGGCTGATGATCACGATGACGCACAGCACCGACATCACGATGCAGCTGTAAAGCGCGCGGTTCTCCGTCTTCACCCAGCTCATCATCAGCAGGATCCACGCGGCAAGGCCTGCCGGAATCAGCAGGCCCCACAGTTTCGGTTTGGTATCCCTGGTATCGAATCTCATTCTACAGGTCCTTTTTCAGCGTCAGAATGTTTTGATTGTCCTTATACTCGTAGACCACGTCATCCATGACCTGCTTGGTCAGGAAGATGCCCAGACCGCCGATCTGGCGCTCCTCCGCCTTCGCCGTCACGTCCGGATCCTGCTTCGCCAGCGGATCGTAGGGGGTGCCCTTGTCAATGAAGGTGATGATCACCTTCACCGGTTCCCCGGAAACTTCCACCCGCACCGTGGCCTTTCCCTTATCCGGCGCGTAGGCATAGCTGGCGATATTCACGAAGATCTCCTCCACGGCCAGGGCGATCTGCATCTGGGCCTTGGGCGGACAGTCGGCGGCGTTCAGCCGCTCCTCCACAAAGAGCTGGACCTGGGGCAGGTTCTCCCTGTCCGCTTCGATCTCCAGCTCCCCGGGGCTGTAAAGCAGCGTGTCGGTCTTCTCCAAAAGCTCCAGCAGGTTCTTTTTCCAGAGCTCGATCTCCGCCAGGTCCTCTTCCCTTTCCAGGCCGCCCCTGCGGATGGAGCGGCGGATCATGCGGGTGTAGCCGATGATGCGGGCCTTGTTTTCCACTTCTTCGATCTTTGCCCCGCATTCGGTCTCCAGGTAGGCGGCCAGAGACTTGCGCCAGAACTCGCTGCCGGTCCTGAAATCGAAGCCCTGGAAATCCAGGATCTTCTCGTGGTGCAGTTCCGAATAGCCGATGAAGGAATTGAACATGCTGGCCAGTTCAAAGATGGGGTGTCCCACCGCCAGGGTGTCCATGTCGATGATCAGGACCTCGTCTCCCGCCAGCTGGATGTTCTTGGTATGATAGTCGCCGTGGATCATGTGGTCGTCCTGGGGAACGGCCTCCACCATGGCCACCAGTTTCTTCCCTGCTTCCTCCGGCAGATAGTCCAGCATGAAGCGGGCCCAGTTCAGCGCCGTCTCCTTCATGTCCGGGAGCTTTCCCTTCGGTACCAGGGTCCCGTGGATCTTTTTAAGCAGTTCTATGTACTCTTCCACGCACCAGTCCATCTTTTCCGGCTCGGTGGCCAGGATCTTGGAGAAGGACCTGGCATTCAGCAGCTCGAATACGGAGCCGTAGGAATCTCCTACTCTGACTACATCATAGGAAATTGCCGTGGGGATACCCAGGATCAGGGCCAGTCTGGCCACTTCCCGCTCGTGCTGGATCTCCGCCAGGGCTTCGGCGTGCTTGTACACCTTGACCACGTTGTCCTGGTCGATGCGGTAGACGTTGCCGTTGGCGCCCCGGCCGATCTCCTCGCAGCCCTCCACGGAGACCACCCGGTAGGCCTTTTCCACCGTCATCATCTCCGTAAAGCCGGTCATGTCCAGGATCTCGTAGATGTCGGAGTTCACGTTGACGATCCTGATGTCCTTCCATCTCTTTTTCAGCCGAAGGATCACCCGCAGGCCCGCGCTGGAGATGTATTCCAGCTGCTCCGCGTCCAGCACCACTTCCGCCGGCGCCTTCCCTTCCAGCTCTTTCAGGATTCCGTTTTCCGCCTGTGCCGCATTATTGGAATCGATCCGTCCGTTCAATGCGATCGTTATCTTTTCTTTTCCTTTGTCAGACATTGTCTTTCCCCCTATATTCCAGGCAGAGCATCGTCAGGTCGTCAAACTGCTCCGCTTCTTTCACAAACTCCTCCACCGCCCCGCGGACGTTTTTCAGCACCTGCTCGGGAGCGCCTTCCGGCCCGCAGTTTAAGGCCTCCAGCACCCGTTCCTTGCCGAACATGCCTTCCTCCGCGTCCGTCGCCTCCGGCAGACCGTCCGTGTAGACGAACAGCTTCGCGCCGGGCTGCAGCAAGATCTCGTACTCCTTGTATTTCGCTCCTCTCATTCCGCCGATGACAAAACCGTGCTTATCCTTATAGTATTCAAAACTGCCGCCGGGCTGTCTTAGCACCGGGAATTCATGCCCGGCGTTCGCCGCCGTCAGCCGGCCGGTGGAGATCTCCAGGATCCCCAGCCAGACGGTCACGAACATGTTCTCCTTATTGTTGGCGGAGATCATCTCGTTGGTATCGGTCAGGATCTGGGCGGGCGTCTTTCCCATCCGGGCGTTGTTGCCCAGGATGATCATGCTGGCCATCATGAACAGCGCGGCCGGAATGCCTTTGCCCGAGACGTCAGCAATGCATACGCACAGATGGTCCTCATCGATCAGGAAGAAGTCGTAGAAATCGCCGCCCACTTCCTTGGCGGGATCCATCACCGCGTAGACGTCAAATTCGTTCCGGTTCGGGAAGGCGGGGAATTCGCTGGGCAGCATGGATTCCTGGATGCGGCTCGCCAGTGAGAGCTCCACACCGATCCTCTCCTTTTCCGCCGTGATGGTCCGGATCTCCTGCAGATAGTCGTCGATCTCCACTGCCAGGCTGGAGACGTCCTCCGAAAGCTGGCCGATCTCGTTGCGGGGATGGATCTTTTCCAGGTTCTTGACCACCTCGCCGCTGTCTTTCGTCTTCTTGTACAGGCGGATGTTCTTCTGGACGGCCTTCAGGGGCCGCAGCACGAAGAACCACATCATCGCCAGACAGATGAGGGAAAGACCCACCTGATGCATCATGGTGAACTTCATGCTCTGGGACATGTTGTCCTGGACCGCCAGGCGGATGTCGGAGGTATTGTAGGTCATGCCGATCAGGACGGGCCGGTTGTCCAGGGACGCTATTACCGCGTAATAGTCCATGTACTTACCCGCCTCCGCCAGATAGGTCCTGTTCCTTCTGGCGCTCTGCATGCCCTGCTGCTGGCTCTCGCTCACGTCCACCTCAGTCCCCAGAGGATAGGCCTGCTCATATTCCGTTCCCCGTACCATGCCCTTTTCGGCGGCGCTCAGCAGGAAGAACTGGCTTGAGCAGTCGGCGTTCGTCACGATCACGAACAGATAGTCGACCTTATAGGTCCGTTTTATGGTATTCAGCCGGGTGATCATCCAGGAATAGACGATCTCCGCGTACAGCTTCTGGTCCTCTTTTGGCATCTCCTTCAGCAGGTCTTCGCTGACGTACCTGAGCGGGACCCCCGGATACTTTTCGGCAAGCTCGCAGCTCTTTTGATAAGTCCTGGTGTTTCTGCTGAAGTCCACGTCGTATTCGATGTCCATCTCCCGGGGATGATCGTGCCAGTACCGCATCAGCCAGTTGCTGGCAGGATACTCCCGGATGGAGAGGCGGACTTCCTCCGATATCTTGGAGGCGAGGGATTCCAGGGACTGAAGGATGCTGGCGTCAGAACGTTTTTTCTGCGAAATAAAATTCACCAGGCCGGCCGTGATGATTCCGATCAGAAACAGGATCGAGACCTGCAGAAGCAGACTTCTCCAGTGAGACAGATTGTAAGTATTGTTGTTCTTCTTCATCCGCTGTACACCTGATGCGCCGGCAGGGACAAGACGTCCCTGTACCTTAATAATTTATTATATCTGACCTTCGCCGGTATTTCAATACGGCCGTCTATCAGAAAAGCCCGGAACGGTCCGATCCCGCCCCGGGCTTCTTATCGATGCCGGTTATCAACCCTGATTCGGTTTTTCGATCTGAACGATGGCAGCCTTCTGCATCGGGATGCGGCAGTTCTTGTTGCTGCCGAACTCGACGATGACGGTGTCTTCCGTGATGTCGATGATCACGCCGTAAAAGCCGCTGGTGGTCAGGACGGAATCGCCGATGCTCATGGAGCTGAACAGTTCGTTCTGTTTCTGCCTCTGCTTGCGCTGCGGGCGGATCATCAGGAAATACACGAACGCGACGATGGCGACGATATAGATGACCAGGACCATGGTGCCGTTCATGCCGCCCTGCTGGCTGGTGTCGGATGCCTGCTGCTGCGCAGCGAAGCAGCCCGTCAGGCTCAGAGCCGCCAGGCAGGTGCTCAGGATCGTAAACAGTTTCTTCATTTGGAGCCTCCTAAGTTTTCTACTTTGGTTCGTTTATACTCTTGCCAATTATCATTTTCAATAGCATTACGAATCTCACTCATCATAGTATTATAAAAATACAAATTATGCAAGACACATAATCGCATTCCAAGCATTTCTCCCGCTTTCAGCAGGTGCCGGATGTAGGCGCGGCTGTGATTTCGGCAGGCGGGGCAGCCGCAGCCCTCCTCGATGGGCCGCTCATCCCGCTCGTACTGCGCGTTGAACAGGTTCAGCTTGCCGTGATTGGTGTACACATGCCCGTGGCGGCCGTTGCGGGTCGGATAGACGCAGTCGAAAAAGTCGATGCCCCGGTCCACCCCCTCCAGGATGTTCACCGGCGTTCCCACGCCCATCAGATAGGTGGGTTTATTTTCCGGCAGATAGGGCACCACGGAGTCCAGTACCCGGTACATCTCCTCGTGGGTCTCTCCCACCGCCAGGCCGCCCACCGCGTAGCCGTCCAGGTCCATGGCGGCGATCTCCTTCGCGTGGTCGATGCGGATGTCGTCAAAGACGCCCCCCTGGTTGATGCCGAACAGCAGCTGATGGGGATTGACGGTGTCGGGCAGCTGGTTGAGCCTGGCCATCTCCTCCTTGCAGCGGACCAGCCAGCGGGTGGTGCGGGCTACGCTCTGCTCGATGTAGGCCCGTTCGGAACGGCTGTTGGCGCACTCGTCGAAGGCCATTGCGATGGTGGAGCCCAGGTTGGACTGGATGCGCATGCTTTCCTCCGGGCCCATGAAGATCAGCCTGCCGTCCACGTGGGAGTGGAAGCGGACGCCCTCTTCTTTGATCTTCCGCAGCCCCGCCAGGGAGAACACCTGGAAGCCTCCGGAATCGGTGAGGATGGGCTTGTGCCAGTTCATGAACTTGTGCAGGCCGCCCAGGCTCTTGATCAGCTCGTCCCCGGGCCGCACGTGCAGATGATAGGTGTTGGACAGCTCCACCTGGGTGCCGATCTGCTCCAGATCCTCCGCCGCCACCGCGCCTTTGATGGCCGCCGCCGTGCCCACGTTCATGAAGACCGGCGTTTCGATGACTCCGTGCACCGTGGTCAGCCGGCCCCGTTTTGCTCTTCCGTTCTTTTTGATCAGTTCATACATGGTGCCAAGTATAGCGAAATTCCGATGGATTTTCAAGCGTTCCTGCGGTACAATCGACTCGACTATGATGATTCGGAGGATCTGCCATGCCCTGTACAACTCTGTTAGTCGGTAAGAAAGCATCCTATGACGGCTCTACCATGATCGCCCGGGACCATGATTCCGGCAGCGGGAGCTTCGACCCCAAGAAGTTCGTCGTGGTGCAGCCGGAGGACCAGCCCCGCGTCTACACTTCGAAGATCTCCCATCTGACCATTGACCTTCCCGATCCGCCCATGCGTTATACCGCGCTGCCCAACGTGATCCCGGACAACGGCATCTGGGGCGGCTCCGGCGTTAACGAGCTGAACGTTTCAATGACCGCCACCGAGACCCTGACTTCCAACGAGCGGGTGCAGGGAGCGGATCCCCTGGTGGAATACAGGCCTGCCGACGGCAAAAACCCCGAGACTCCCGGCGGCATCGGCGAGGAGGACATGCTGACCCTGGTCCTGCCTTACATTCACAGCGCCCGGGAAGGCGTGCAGCTGCTGGGCAGCTATCTGGAGCGTTTCGGCACCTACGAGATGAACGGCATCGCCTTTTCCGACCTGGACGAGATCTGGTGGCTGGAGACCATCGGCGGCCATCACTGGATCGCCCGCCGCGTGCCGGACGACGCCTACGTGGTGATGCCCAACTGGTTCGGCATCGACGAATTCGACCTGGAGGACGCCATGGGATACCAGCTGGACCACATGTGCTCTCCCGATCTTCCCGAGTTCATTGAAAAGAACCACCTGGACCTGACGATGGAGGGGGCTTTCAATGCCCGCCTGGCCTTCGGCAGCCACTCGGACGCCGACCACACCTACAACACGCCCCGGGCCTGGTTCGTCCAGCGGTACTTCAATCCCCGCAGCTATAGCTGGGACGGTCCCGAAGCCGATTTCCGCCCCGATGACGACGATCTGCCCTGGGCCATGATCCCCGAGCGGAAGATCACCGTGGAAGACGTGAAATACGCCCTGTCCGGCTATTACCAGGGCACGCCCTACGATCCCTACGGAAAGGACGAGAGCTCCCCTCTGCGGGGCAAGATGCGGCCCATCGGCATCAACCGGAACAATTTCCTGTCCCTGGTGCAACTGAGGCCCTATGTAGGCGAGGCGAACCGGGCGGTGGAATGGCTGGCCTTCGGTTCCAACGCCTTCAACGCGCTGGTGCCCTTCTATGCCAACATCAATGCCGCGCCGGAGTATCTGGCCAATACGGAGGCCGCCATCAGCACCGACAGCTTCTACTGGAACAACCGGCTGATCGCCGCTCTGGCGGACGCCCACTTCCGCAGCTGCGCCAATCTGATCGAGCGGTATCAGCTGTCGGTCCAGTCCAGGGGGCATGCCCTGATCAACCGCTTTGACAAGCTGTTCGGGGAGGATCTCCCCTACGATGACGGCGCTTCCCTGTGCGAGGAGGCCAACGAGGCCATCGCGGACATGCTGAAGGAAGAGACCGCCAGGACACTGGCCGCCGTGCTGCACGAGGCCAGCAATCACATGAAGAACGCTTTTTCACGCTCCGACGCGTGACGTAGAATAAAGGAGGAATATCATGCTGCGCACCAATAAAGAAAACCTTGTAAAACTCTCCGTCCAGGGTGAAGTTTCCGCCCCCATCTACAATGCCATGGGCAAACTGGACCACAACGGCCACACTTTCGTGCTGCCCGGCACCGGCGGCATCTCCTACAACGTGAAGATCGGCGATCCGGCCTGCACCTTCATGGGCGACCATGTGGAACCCGGCGTCTCCACCAAGAATTACGAGGAAAAAGCCAGCAATGCCTATAACTTCCTCTCCTGCGTGGGCAACGAGACCACTGTCATCACCGGCGGCGCCAAGGGCAGAAAGGGCTTCGTCACCGGCACCCACGGCGGTATTGAACACGTGATCATGTACTTTGATCCCGAGACTTTGGAACTGCTGAACATCGGCGACAAGATCAACGTCCGCGCCTTCGGCCAGGGCCTGAAACTTCTGGACTGGCCGGACATCACCGTGATGAACCTGGATCCCGCCCTGCTGGAGAAGATGAACATCACCGAAGAAGACGGCAGGCTGATCGTTCCGGTGGCAAAGACGGTGCCCGGCTGCCTGATGGGCTCCGGCTTAGGCGCCAATACCACGAAGAAGGGTGACTACGACATCACCATGTTCGATGAAGGCCTGGTGAAGGAATACGGCCTGGATGAGCTGCGCTTCGGCGACATCGTGGCCCTGCTGGACTGCGACAATACCAACGGACGCAATTTCATCACCGGCGCGCTGTCCATCGGCGTGATCGTCCACGGCAGCTGTCTGATCTCCGGCCACGGCCCCGGCGTCACCACCCTGTTCTCCTGCCTGAACGGGAAGCTGGGATATAAGCTGGATCCCAAGGCAAATCTGGCGGACATCCTGCTGTAAGGTTTGAGAACTATGCAAAGAGGCTGCGGGATCCCGTGGCCTTATACTTTTATAGGCATTGGAAGCTATACATAATAGGCTGCGGAATCCCGCGGCCTTTTTCTTTTGCAGCCAAATGACAGCATCCGGACTTCTGTCCTGCGAAGACTTCGCAGCGAAAGCATTTTTCAGCTCCCAGCTGGACTTCCGTCCTGCGAAGACTTCGCAGCGAGGACAAAAGCTACTAAGCTCAGCTTCCGCGCAGATGGACACGGCCCTTCCTGCGGAACTCGCTCCGCTCAGACAGGTCCTCGGAAGGGCCTATCTGCACGTTGCTTCGCTAAGGGCTTTTGTCAAATGCTGCTCAGTTCTTTCGCAGGACAGCAATTCCGTACTGTGTCACTTGGCCCTCCTTCTGCTTCCGGCGGTCTGGCATAAGGCCTCTGCAGATTCTTGACAAGAATCCCGCCTTATTGTATATTTCACTGTAATGGCGCGATCTCATTATTCCAACCGCGCAAAAGGAGTTTTCAAAATTGGGACCAAGTGACATATGGTTGTTGCTTATCTTATTTGTCTTAGTGGTGCTCTCCGCCTTCTTTTCGGCAACGGAGACCGCCATCACCGCAGTAAACCGTCATAAGCTGCGCACACTGTCCGATAATGGAAATAAGAAAGCCTCGCTGCTGCTGTCCATGCTGGAAGACCAGGATGATTATTTAAGTACGATCCTGATCGGCAACAACGTGGTAAATCTGACTGCCTCCGCCATCGCGGCGGTGATCGCCACCCACATCGGCGGCAGTTTTTCCGTGGGCATCGCCACCGGCATCCTGACGCTGGTGGTACTGATCTTCGGCGAGATCTGCCCCAAGACCACCGCTACGATCCGGGCGGAAAAGATCGCCCTGCGTTTCTGCGGCATCCTGAAATTCCTGCACACCATCCTCACCCCCATCCGGGTGGTGATCCAGCTGCTGGCCAGGGGCGTGCTCTTCCTGCTCCGCGTGGATCCGGAGGACAAACCCGATGCCCTGACCGAGGATGAGCTGCGCACCATCGTGCAGGTGAGCCACGAGGAAGGCGTGATCGAGTCCGAAGAAAAGGAAATGATCAACAACGTATTCGACCTGGGCGAGTCCATGGCCAAGGACGTGATGATCCCCCGGGTGGACGTGATCTTCGCCGACATCGACATGACCTATCCCGACCTGATCGCCCTCTTCGCGGAGGAGCGTTTCACCCGCATCCCCATCTACGAGGAGAGCGTCGATACCGTGGTGGGCGTGCTGAACATGAAGGATCTGCTGCTCTACCACGAGGGCACGCCCTTCTCCATCCGGGACTACATGCGGGAGCCCTTTTTCACCCACGAATTCAAGAAGACTTCCGAGCTCTTCGTGGAGATGCGCCAGAACACCGCTCCCATGGCCATCGTGCTGGATGAGTACGGCGTGACCAGCGGCGTCATCACCATGGAGGATATCCTGGAAGAGATCGTGGGCGAGATCCGCGACGAGTACGACGAGGAGGAACTGCTGGACATTCAGAAGATCGGCGACAACGAGTATGTGGTAGTGGGCTCCCAGAGCCTGAACGACATCAACGACGAGCTGGATACCGAATTCGAAAACGAAGAATATGACTCCATCGGCGGCTACATGATCTCCCTTCTGGACCACTTCCCGGAACAGGGCGAAGAGGTCACCGACGAGGAAGGCAACCGGCTGATCGCCGAGGAAGTGGACGGCAACCACATCGAAAAGGTGCGCCTGCTGCTGGCGCCGAGAATGATCGAAAACGACTACGGCGTGGAGGAATGATCCGGGAGTTCCCCTCCGAGGTTCCATCGACGTACCAATGAAAAAGGCTCTTCATGCAAGCATGAGAGCCTTTTTCCATGTCATGGGGCCTGCCGTCATCCGAAGATCGGCGTGGGATACATCCCCTTGTCCGTCAGAGCTTTCAGTTCCTGCTCCACGGCTTCCTTATCCTCCTTATAGGTGATGCCGAACCACCGGTCGCCGCTGGTCAGCACGTCCACCGTCAGGCTGCCGTCCTTGATCTTCCCGTCCACGATGATGGGAAGCAGGTACTCGCTCTTGACATCCTCCGGTTCCAGCCCGGCGAGGAAATCCACGAAGCCGCTCTTTAAAGCCTCCAGGAAAGAGGCGTTGAAACCCCAGAAATTCATGGATACCAGGGCCTCCGGATCGATGGTCACTTCCCGGCCGTCAAAGCTTCCCTTGACCAGCCCCTCCGCGTCGCGGCCGATGTTTTTCGTCTCGTCCACGCCGGTCAGGGCTCCTGCCTCATTCACATGACAGACACCGCGGGTCACCACGCCGTTGTCGCTCAGGGTGTTCTTCATCACGAAGCCCACCATGGAGCAGCGGCCTTCCGTCAGATCGTTCTTCAGGTAGGCGTACATCTTCTGATAGGCCTCCCTGCCGTAGTAGTCGTCGGCGTTGATCACGGCGAAGGGTGCGTCGATGACGTCCCTGCAGGCCAGCACGGCATGGCCGGTACCCCAGGGTTTGGTGCGCCCGGCAGGTTTCGTAAAGCCCTCGGGAAGATCGTCCCCCTCCTGGAAGGCATACTCCACTTGGATCCTGCCTGCCAGACGGTCCCCGATGGCTTCCCGGAAATCCGCCTCGATGTCATGGCGGATGATGAAGATCACCTTCTTAAATCCCGCCTCGATGGCGTCGTAGATGGAATAGTCCAGAATGATCTCCCCGCTGGGGCCGACGCCCGCCAGCTGCTTGACGCCGCCGCCGAAACGGCTCCCTATACCGGCAGCAAGGACCACCAGAACGGGGTCCTTACTGCTGCAATTATTCAGATTTCCATTGCTGTTCATCAATGACATCCTTTCTCGATGCACTTTTTATTCATGTTGGCATCGGTGGGGTCCCAGGTGTGCCAATGGGGCAGCTTGACTGCCCAGGTCTTGCCGAAGGGGCCGGGATCGCTGTCTTCGTAGATGTCCACATATTTGATCCTGTCTCTGTTCTTGTAGATCCATCTTGCGTTGACGCACTCCACGCGGATGCATCCGTGGGAGCAGATCTTACCAAGCATGTTCCAGGCGCGTACGTTCAGCGTATTGGCGTCGTTCTGCTCATCGTAGTAGACGGAATGGAAGTACATCTTTCCGCTGTATCTGACGCCCCACTGTCCGTAGGTCGGTCCCACCAGGGCGACCCAGCGGTTCCTGTTGTGCAGGTACATTCTGCCCAGAGGAGTCGCTTCACCGGGAGAGCACACGAAGGATTTGACTGCCAGATCGTACTTGCCGGTGGTGGTGTCATAGGCAAGAACGTTGACCATGCACTGTGACTTGTTCACGTTCAGGATCAGGTTCTTGCCCGTTACCAGGCTGAGGCAGTCGGTACGGATCGAATAGCCGTCTTTCTCAAAATAGTACTTGTATCCGTTGTACGCGGTCCAGCCGCTGCCGGTGAGGATATCTCCGTTGGACTTGATGATGATGTACTTGCCGTTGTAAACGCCGGACTTGGTGGCCTGTTTGCCGTCGTTGTCAAAGACGTAGATCTTTCCGCTGATCTTGGTGACGCCGGTGGCCATCTTGCCATTTTTCTTGAAGTAGCGCTTCTCCCCGTCGACGGTCTGCCAGCCGGTCTTCACCTTGGCGTCGTCGCCGAAGTAGTACTTGGCTCCGTCGATGGCGCGGATCACGCCGTTATAACCATGGCCCGTCTTGGGATTCAGATAGTACTTGCCCTCATCCGTCGTCAGCCAGCCCGTTGCCATGACGGCGTCCTCATCGAAGCCGAAGTAAAAGTCTCCGATCTTCACCACCGTATTGGCGTAGGCTTCAAATGTCTCCTTCTGGAAATAGTACTTGTTGTCCTTGTAGGTACGCCAGCCGGAAACCATCCTGGCGGAATCGTTGAAGCAGTAGTAGTATCCTTCCAGCTTGCGGACGCTGCTCACATAGGCGTGGCCGTTGGTGGGGTTGAAATAGTAGGTATACTTGCCGATGGTCTGCTTCTTCTTCAGCATCTTTCCGGTGCTGCCGAAGCCATAGTAATAGCTGCCGATCTTCTTGACCTTGCTCGTGATGAGGTGGTTGGTGTCGGCGTTGGCATAATATTTGTTGCCGTCGATAGTGATCCAGCCGCTCTTGACCATGACGGAGTTTTTGTCAAAGGCATAGTAGTAGCCGCCGATCTTCTTAACGATGTTCGTGAAGGCGGCAAAATCGTTGGCGCCGAAATAATACTTTTTATCGTCGATGACGCGCCAGCCCACGTCGGCAACTTCATCTTTTCCGAAGTAATAACGCTTGCCGTCCACTACCTTCATGGTGCGCTTCAGGGCTTTGCCGGTAGTATCATCGAAATAGTAAAGGGAGCCGTCGATCTTCTGAAGGCCGGTCTGCATCACGCCGTTCTTGTTGAAGTAATAGTGCGCGCTGCTGATGGTGTACAGGCCGATGGCCATGGCGCCGTCGGACTTTCTGAAGTAGTATTTCTTTCCGCTGATGGTCTTCCAGCCTTTTTCGATCTTGCCGTCATCGCCGAAGAAGTAGGTCTTCCCGTCCACAGCCTTCTTTCCGGTGGCCATGACGCCGTCACTGCCGAAGTATCTGCCGTCCACCCAGGTGTCTTTGTAGATCTCACCCGTGGACTTGAAGCAGTAGGTCTTTCCGCTGATCTCGCGGAGGCAGTCCTTGACGGCGGCGCCGGTCTCGGGATCGAAATAATACTTTCCGCCGTCGATCTCTTGCCAGCCGGTCTGCATCTTGCCGCCGGAGAACATGTAAGTCTCCCCGTCGACGTCGGTCTTTCCGTCGGCTCCGCAGCCGTCGGCGTCAAAGTAGTACTTGTCTTCACCGACGTCCACCCAGCCGGTCTGCATCACGCCGTCTTCATCAAAGTAACGGGCAGTGCCTTCGATCTCCTGAAGGCCCGTCTGCATTGCGCCGGTATCGGGATCGAAGTAGTAGGTCGCGCCTTCGATCTCCTGAAGGCCCTTGACCATCTCTCCGTTTTCGTCATAGTAATATCTGGATCCGTCTTCCTCCGTGACCCAGCCGGTCTGGACCGGTTCTTCTTCGTCATCCCCTGCTTTGGCAAGACCGGATCCGTCTTTCGCCATGACCATATCGGCCGTGACCGGTTCTGTCTCGTCTTCCACCTCTTCGGCAGGATCGGATACGTCTTCCTCCGCGACCCATTCGGTTGTGACCGGTTCTGTCTCGTCATCCCCCTCATCCGCAAACACGGTAAAGGAAAGCAGCAATACTGCTGCCAGCATTGCGAGGATCACGCTCAAGTGCAACCTTTTGATACTGTTCATAATATCCCTCCAAACCGTATCATTATAGCACATCACACCAATTATTTCAACTTCCGGTCTTCACCAAAGCGGTTAAGGCTTTGCCGGTATTTCCTTACTGTCTTACTTATGGCAGCCCCTGGCCTGGCACTTGCTGCGCATGTTGGGGTCCGTGGGATCCCAGGTATGCCAGCTGGGCAGTTTGGCCGCCGTCTTCTTTCCGAAAGGTCCCGCGTTCTGGCTCTCATAGATGTCCACGTAGCGGATCCTGGACTTGTGTTCATAGAGCCATTTGGCGCTGGAGGCCTCCAGGCGGATGCAGCCGTGGGAGCAGATCTTACCCAGGCTGTTATACGCGCTGACGCTCAGCGTGTTGGCGTCGTTATAGGAATTGTAATAGACGGAGTGGAACAGCATGCCTCCGTTGTACCTGGTGCACCACTGGCCCCAGCAGGGTCCCATCAGCTCCCGCCAGCGGTACTGGTCGCTGAGATAACACCGCTTCACCGGCGTCGCCTGTCCGGGCGAACAAACGAAAGACTTGACCGGGATGCAGTAGGAGTCCGTGGCGGAATCGTAGGCCAATACGTTTACCGTGCACTTGGTCTTGTTCACCTTCAGGATCATGCTGGCTCCGCCGATCAGGCTCTCCGTATTGGTCCGGATGGAATAACCGTCTTTTTCAATGTAATACTTATAACCGTTGTATCTGGTCCAGCCCTTGCCGGTCAGCACTTCTCCGCCCGACTTGACGATGATGTACTTCCCGTTGTGCATGCCGGAGGAGGTGACCTTCACGCCGTCGCTGTTCAGCCAGTAGGTCTTCGAGCCGATCTTGACGATGCCGGTGGCCATCTTCCCCGTAGAGGGATAGAAATAGCGCATCTTGCCGTCGATCTTCTGCCAGCCGGTCTTCAGCTTTCCGTCATCCCCGAAGCAGTACTTGACGCCGCTGATCTTCCGGACCACGCCGGCATAGGCCCGGCCCGTGCCCGTGTTGAAATAATACTTGTCTCCGTCAACGTCGAGCCAGCCCGTGATCATTCTGGCCTTCGCGTCGAAACCGTAATAGTAGGAGCCGATCTTCTGGATCTTGTCCACCAGGCCCTGATGATCTTTCTTGCTGAAATAGTATTTGTTTCCGGAAAAAGTCTGCCAGCCCTTCAGCATCCGGCCTTCTTCGTCAAAGCCGTAGTAGACGTCGTCCAGTTTCCGCAGGCTGCTCACGTAGGCGTGGCCGGTCTTCGGATTGAAATAATAGGTGTAGTCCCCAAAGGTCTTTTTGCCGGTCACCATCCTGGCGCTGCTGTTAAAGCCATAGTAATAGTCCCCGATCTTCTGGACCGTGCTGACATAGGCCTTGAAGGTCTTGGGAGAAAAATAGTATTTATAGTCGCTGACGGTCTTCCAGCCGGAGACGGCCTTTCCGTCGCTGCCGAAATAGTAGCGGTCTTCCTCCACCTTCTTCAGCTTGTTCTTGACCGCCTTGAAGGTCTTCGCGTCAAAAAAGTAGACGCTGCCGCCGGACTTCTTTAAGCCGCTCTGTTTGGTGCCGCTGCCGGAAAAGCAGTAGACGTCCTTGCCGATCACCGTCACGCCGGTGGCCATGGCGCCGGTCTCGGGATCGAAATAGCGTTCCGCGCCGCCGGAGGTCTGCCAGCCGGTCTTTCTCTTGCCGTCGCTGCCCAGGCAGTAGTACTTGCCGTCCACCTTTTTCAGGCCTTTGCCCATCTTCCCGGTCTCCGAGGCAAAATAATATGTGTCGCCGTCTATGGTCTTCCAGCCGGTGACAAGGACGCCGTCCTCGTAATAGCACTTGCCGCCGTCCTCGGTGACCCCCCAGCCGTTCTTTATCTCCTCCTCGCCCGGTTCATCCGCGAACGCGGAAAAAGAACACAGCAGAAGCACGGCCAGAAGCGCCGCGATAAATCCCCAACGCAGTTTTTTGAAACCGTTCATTTTGCCCCTCCGGAATCGATGATCTCCCACCAATACATAAAAATCCAATTATTAATTGTATTGCAGATCCCGTCGGCAGTCAATCGTTCATTTTTCGCAGAAATCTGTACTAATCTGTCATTTCCCGGATAAAGCGGGAGGCTTCCTGAGACCGGTTCCACATGTTTTTCGGCCAGCTGATCACCAGCCCCGTCTTCGCCCGGGTCATGGCCACGTAGAACAGCCGCCGCTCCTCCTCTATCTCCTCCCCCGTCTTCGCCCGCCGGTAGGGATTCAGGCCTTCACAGACGTTGGGAAGGAAGACCTTGTCAAACTCCAGTCCCTTGGCGCCGTGCATGGTGAGCAGGCGGATGCCGGAGCGGTCCGCGTCCTGTGCGTTCTCCTCCCCGGCGCTCTTTGCCGCGGCGCTGCGGCTTTTGTCCTGCCCGGGCTTCGCGGCGGCGCCTTGACCGCCCTCTTCCCGCTCTTCCTCTTCTTCTTGCACTTCGATCCCGGCCTTTTTCAGGGCCAGGGCCAGGCTTTTCTTCTGGGCGTTGACCCGCACCAGTACGGCGATCTCCCGGGACGGTACCCCCGCCTGCAGCATTTTTTTGATCTCGGCGGCCATGCCGATGGCCTCTCCCGCCGCATCTTCATAGATGCGGATCTGCACCCTAGGGCCGTCCGGATTCTTCGTCACCAGCTTTTTGGCGAACCGCTTCCTGTTGTTTTGGATCACCTGTCCCGCCGCGTACAGGATCTGGGGCGTGCTGCGGTAGTTCTGCGCCAGCAGCACCCTGGCGGCTTTGGGATAGTCCTTCGCGAAGTCCTGCACGATGCCGGTGCCGGCGCCGCGGAAGCCGTAGATGGATTGGTCGTCGTCTCCCACCACGAAGAGGTTGTCCGCAGGATGGGCCAGCAGCCGCACCAGTTCGTACTGCTGCCTGTCGATGTCCTGGAACTCGTCTACCAGAATATACTTGTAGCGTTCCCGCCAGGCCAGCCTGCTCTTCTCGTTTCCCAGAAGAAGGTCCTTCGTCCGGTCGATCATCTCGTCGTAATCCACCATGTCGTAGCGCCGCAGCCAGCCTACGTACACGTCGAAGACGAAGCGCAGCTCCTGCTCCGTCAGCAGCTCCGAGGAGAGGCTCTTCCCCTCCGCCGTCCTGCGGCGCAGCAGGCCGATCTCCTCCTCCAGTTTCTTCAGCTGCCCGTCGGACAGGCCGCGGGGGATGAGCGCGGTGATCTGCCGCAGGAGCTCCATCTTTTTCTCCTGCGTGATCACCCGGTCCTCGCTGATGTTCCATTCCTGTTTTAAGATCCGGTAGAATACCGAGTGAAAAGTCCCGTAGGTGACGCCCTCCGCGTCTTTGCCGAACAGCTGGACAGCCCGCTGGCGCATTTGCGCGGCGGCTGCTCTGGTAAACGTCAGTACTAGGATGTTTTCGGGAGAGACCCCGTAAGACCTGATCAGATTCTGGACGCGGTGAACGATCACCGTCGTCTTTCCGGAACCGGGCCCCGCCAGGATCAGGGCGGGGCCTTTGTTCACTTGGATCGCCCGGATCTGGGCGTCATTCCATTGCATTCTTCAGTAATTCTATGCCGGTCCCGATGCGGCGGAGGCTCTCCTCCTTGCCCAGGATCTCCATGATCTCATAGGCGCCGCCGGGAGTCGTCTGCTTGCCGGACACCGCCGTGCGCAGAGGCCACAGGGCCTGGCCGTTCTTGATGCCCTTCTCAGCCACGTAGTCCGCGATCAGGGCGCTGAGGCTGTCCTTGCTGTAAACGTCCAGCTGCTCCAGCCTGGGCAGGAGCTCCGTCAGGGCCTGCAGAGAGTTTTCCGTGTTGGTCTTCATCTTCTTGTGGGTGTACATGGCCGCGTCGTAGGCGGGCAGTTCCTCAAAGAAGTCGATGGCCGGCGCGATGTCCGGGAAGACCTCGATGCGGGTCTTCATCAGCATGGCGATGGCCTTCAGATCCAGGGGCTTGCTGATCACTTTTTTCACTTCCGGCAGGGCCCTTTCCAGATAGGCCTCCTCGTCCATGGCCTTGATGTACTCCCCGTTCATCCAGCGCAGTTTCTGGATGTCGAAGACCGCCGGAGACTTGTTGATCTTCCGGTAGTCGAAGGCCTTTACCAGCTCCGGCAGGCTCATGATCTCCACGTTGTCCTCCGGGCTCCAGCCCAGCAGGGCCACGTAGTTCACCACGGCCTCGGTCACGAAGCCCTGTTCGATCAGGTCCTCGTAGGAGGCATGGCCGCTGCGCTTGGAGAGCTTCTGGTGGTGCTCATCCGTGATC
>JAGAEH010000206.1 GCA_017613225.1 Lachnospiraceae bacterium | reverse complement strand
TGCTGCTGTCCGGATTCAAGGCGGTGATTGGCCTGCTGGCCAACTCCATCGCCATCGTGCTGGACGCGGTGAACAACCTGTCGGACGCGCTGTCCTCGGTGATCACCATCATCGGGACAAAGCTGGCCAACAGAAAACCGGACAAGAAGCATCCGCTGGGCTACGCCCGCATCGAGTATCTGACGGCGGTGGTGGTGGCGGCCATCGTGCTGTACGCCGGCATTACATCCCTGGTGGAATCCATCAAAAAGATCATCCACCCCGAGGCGGCGGATTACAGCACCGCGGGGCTGATCATCATCGGCGCCGCCATCGCGGTGAAGGTGCTGCTGGGCCGGTATGTGAAGAAAAAAGGGCAGGAGGTGAACTCCGCGGCCCTGGAGGCTTCGGGTTCCGACGCCCTGTTCGATGCCATCCTGTCCACTTCGGTGCTGGCCTCCGCCATCATCTTCCTGACCACCGGCCTTTCGCTGGAGGCCTGGGTGGGCGTGGCCATCTCCGCCTTCATCATCAAGGCCGGCATCGAGATGATGTCGGGGACCATCAGTGACCTTCTGGGGCGGCGCAGCGATCCGGAGCTGGTCTTTAGGATCAAGAGCCTGCTGCTGGAGGAGCCGGAGGTCCGGGGCGCCTATGACCTGCTGATCAACAACTACGGGCCGGACCGCAACTATGCTTCGGTGCACGTGGAGCTTCCGGACACCATGTCGGTGGAGGAACTGGACGTGCTGACCAGAAAGGTCCAGAGCAAGGTGTATCGGGAGACCGGCGTGGTGCTGACCGGGGTGGGCGTCTATTCCTACAACACTTCGGACGACGAGGCGGCCCACATCCGGAACGAGGTGCAGCAGAAGGTGCTGACCCACCCCTGGGCCCTGCAGCTGCACGGGTTCTACGTGGATCTGGAAGAGAAGAACATGCGGTTTGACGTGGTCCTGAGCTTCGACTCGGATCACGGGGAATGCCTGAAGCTTTTACAGGAAGAACTGCAGAACGCCTACCCGGACTATCACATCCTGATCGTGGGCGACGTGGACGTTTCCGACTGACCGTGCATAGGGGACGTTTCTCTATACACGCTCGGAGGGTTTGTGCCGTGTATAGGGGACGTTTCCCTATACACGCTCGGGACGCTGAGAAAAGGAAAACGGAGAAACCATGGAAGAAGAGAAGAAGAGCACTTTGCGGCGGATCACGGATAAACTCTTCGGCGGCCTGAACATGAGCTGGCCGAGGGTCATCCTTTTCGCGGTGGCGGCGGCTGTCGTCACGGCGGTCATCATGATCCTGCCGGTATTCGAGAACACATCTTTCGAGCGCATGGGCGTGACCTTTGAGGCCTGGATCTTCTTTGCGGTGATCATCATGGCCAACTGCAAAAAGCCGCTGGAATCCGCGCTGAAGGTCTTCGTGTTCTTCCTGATCAGCCAGCCGCTGATCTACCTGATCCAGGTGCCCTTTTCCAGCCTGGGCTGGCTGCTGTTCGGCTACTACAGATACTGGTTCATCTGGACGCTGTGCACTCTGCCCATGGCTTACATCGGCTGGTACATCAAAAAGAAGAACTGGCTCTCGGCGCTGATCCTGCTGCCGGTGGACGTCTATCTGATGGCGGTGTCCCTCACATGCTTCCGCTTTACATTTAAGCATTTCCCGCTGCTGCTGGTCACGGCCGTGTTCTGTCTTCTGCAGGTACTGCTCTATGTTTACGCTTTTACCTCCGACAAGTGGCAGAAGCTGGTGAGCATCGGGGTTCCGGTGATCGCCGCGGTCATCTTCATCTCGCTTTCGAGGGTGGAACTGGACGCCATGACTTTCCTGCCGGGGGATCCGGTACTTACGGATCAGGCGGCCGTCACGGTGGAAGAGCCGGACGTGGCGGAGATCACCATCGCGTCCACGGGGGAAGACTCCATGATCCGGATCCATTCCACCGGCTTTGGCACCATGAGATTTACCATTACGGACGGAGAAAAAGTGTATCATTATACACTGCGGATCTACGAGGATGACGGCGGCCACATTCAAACGGAGATCCTGGAAGAGTAGCCGCGCAACACACAGGGACGGTCCTTTTGTGCAAACTTTCGAAACACACAGGGACGGTCTTTTGTGGAAGGCGCCGGGCGATCTCTCGCAGGATATGATCACCTGACTGTGTACCGTACGATCATGAAAGCAGATACTTTTCGAAAAAAACTAGAAAGTATCTGCTTTTCTCGTTTTCCGGAAGCGTAATGCAGCACTTCGTTCATTGGAAAAGCAGATACCTTTGGCCGAAAACAGAAAAAGTATCTGCCGGATCGCAGCTGTTTCAGACAATGGAGGGTCGTGAAGGGAAAAATCGAGCAGATACTTTTGCCTGTTTAACGGTAAAGTATCTGCTTCCACGGTGTCATCTGTCTGTGACAAGGCGGCAAATGAAGGGAAACAGCAGATACTTTTTGAAAAAAACAGAAAAGTATCTGCTCGTCTCGAAAACAGGACGTCTGAGCAAGAGATAAAAGGCTGTTTGGCAAAAGGAACAGGCGGATCCGCGTGCAAGAACAGGAGGATCCGCATGCAGGGAACGGGCGGATCCTGGCGCAGAGCTTGATTTTTTTCCCGCCTTCGGGTAAGATGGGGCAAATATCGTTATTGTCGAGGATACGACTATGGCTAAGATCAAACCTTATACACTGTCGGGCATGATGGAACTGCTCCCGGCAGAACAGATCCTGATGGATCAGATCATGGATACGATCCGCCGCAGCTACGCGGCGTTTGGATTTACGGCGCTGGACACTCCGCTGATCGAGTCTTCCGAGATCCTGCTGGCCAAGGGCGGCGGCGAGACGGAAAAGCAGATCTACCGCTTTGAGAAAGGCGACGCGGATCTTTCCCTGCGCTTCGACCTGACGGTGCCGCTGGCCAAATATGTGGCGCTGCACTACAACGACCTGGCCTTCCCCTTCAAGCGCTACCAGATCGGCAAGGTCTACCGGGGCGAGCGCGTCCAGCGGGGCCGCTACCGGGAGTTCTATCAGGCGGACATCGACGTGATCGGCGACGGCAAGCTCTCCATCATGAACGACGCGGAGATCCCGGCGGTGATCTACACCGTGTTCTCCGGCCTGGGACTGAGCAACTTTAAGATCCGCATCAACAACCGCAAGATCCTCACCGGCCTGTACCGCATGCTGGGACTGGAGGAAAAGGCGGGGGACATCATGCGCACGGTGGACAAGCTGGACAAGATCGGCGCGGAGACGGTGAAGGCCATCCTGATGGATGATTTCGGCGTGCCGGCCGAGAAGGTGGACCAGATCATCGGCTTCATCTCCATCACCGGCAGCAACGCGGAGGTGCTGGAAGCGCTGGAGGCCTACCGGGGCAAGGACGAGACCTTCGACACCGGCCTGGAAGAGCTGGCCACGGTGGACAAGTACATCGAGGGCTTCGGCGTGCCGCGGGAGAACTTTGCCATCGACCTGACCATCGCCAGAGGCCTGGACTATTACACCGGCACCGTGTACGAGACCACGCTGCTGAATCATCCCGAGGTGGGCAGCGTCTGTTCCGGCGGCCGCTACGACAACCTGGCGGAATACTATACCGACAAGCCTCTGCCCGGCGTGGGCATCTCCATCGGCCTGACCCGTCTGTTCTTCGTGCTGAACGATCAGAAGATGCTGAACGAGTCCATGAACACCGCGCCGGCGGACGTGCTGATCCTGCCCATGACCCAGGATTATTCCGCCGCGGTAGCCCTTTCCACGGCGCTGCGTCAGAACGGGCTGCGGGTGCAGATCTACGCGGAGCAGAAGAAATTTAAGGCGAAGATGACCTACGCGGACAAGACCGGCATCCCCTACGTGCTGTTTTTGGGTGAGGACGAGATCGCCCAGAACGCCGTCTCCGTCAAGGACATGCGCACCGGTGAGCAGCAGACTCTGAAGACAGAGGAGGCCGCGGCGCTGATCGGGGAAGGCCTTGCGAAGCTGCGCGGCCAGGCGCCGGTCATTGACAGATAAGAATCAGAAAAGGGAACGGGTCAGCTGCAGTCCGCGGCCGGCCCGTTTTGTTTGGGAAGACAAATCACCAGGAACAGCACGGTCCGCGAGGGCGGTCTTTTAGAAAAAGAAAACGGGATCGAGGCGAGTGCTGCCGGACCTGCAGGGTACGGAATTGTTCAGGAGGAAGACATGGCGCTGTATGCCATCGGCGATCTGCACCTGCACTTTCAGTCGGAACTGAAGGCCAGGGAGCAGTTAAAGGGCCGCCTGTGGAAAAACCACGAAGAAAAGTTTCAAAAAAACTGTGCGAAGCTACTGACGGCGGAGGACACGCTGATCCTGGCCGGCGACCACAGTTGGGGCAGGAACCTGGAGGAGTGCGAACAGGACTTTGCCTACATCGAGGCGCTGCCGGGCCGGAAGATCCTGACCCGGGGCAACCACGACATGTTCTGGGACGCGGCGAAGACCGAGCGGCTGAATGAGCGCTTCGAAGGCCGGCTGAGCTTTCTGCAGAACAACTATTTTCCATACGGGGACTGGGCCATCGTGGGGACCAAGGGCTTCACCTTTGAAGGACCCTTCTATCTGAACCGGCGGGGACAGATCGTCGGCTGGGACGAGGCGGCGGAAGAGCGGGCCAAAAAACTGGTGGCCAGAGAGCTGGAGCGGCTGCGCGTCTCCTTCGAGGCGGCAAAGGCGGACGGCTATGATAAGTTCATCATGATCCTCCACTACCCGCCCACCAGCATCCTGGAGCGGGAGAGCGGATTTACGCGGATGGCAAAGGAATACGGCGCAAGCCAGGTGATCTACGGCCACTGCCACGGGGAGACCAGGTTCTTCGACAGCCTGCAGGGGGAGGTGGACGGCATCACCTACCGCCTGGTATCCGGAGATTTTCTGCGCTGGAGGCCGGAGAAAATTCTGGACTGAGTGACCAAAGCAGTCAGAATGCTGTCTATCATTACAGAAGGGCAGCGCGGGCGGATCAAAAAAGATGATCCTGCGGAAGGCCCTGACAGACAGAGTGAGGTAGTGTTATGAAAAAAGAATGGAATAAGAACATGAGGACACAGTATAAAACAAGACTATCAGCCATCCTGCTGATCCTGGCGATGGTATTCACATCAGCGGCCTGTAATTCCGGGCCTCAGCAGGATCTAACGACAGGGGATCAGACGAAAGAAGCGGCGTCCAAGGCGGAGGAGCCCTCCTCCGGCTCCGGAACGCAGGGAGCGGAGGCGAAGACCATGGACCTGCTGTCCGGCATCCAGCCCCGGGAAGTCCCCGCAAAAGCGGCGGACGAGGCTTTCCGCGCCGCGTCGATGCAGTTCGACCTGGAGGTCTTCAGGCGCGCCGCAGCGGAACAGAAGGGAGAAAACATCCTGGTGGCGCCGGTGTCGATGCAGCTGGCGCTGGCCATGACCGCCAACGGCGCGAAGGGCGAGACCCTGCAGCAGATGGAAAAGGTGCTGGGACTGCCCCTGGAGGAGCTGAATCAGTATCTGAAGTCCTATTCGGACAGCCTGACGAAGAAGAGCGCCGTGAAGTTCTCCATCGCCAACTCCGTGTGGCTGCGGAATGACGGGCTGCTGAAGGCGGTGGAGGAAAGCTTCCTGCAGGCGGTGGCGGATCACTACGCTGCCGAGATCAGAGAGGCGCCTTTTAATGACGAGACGCTGGAGCAGATCAACGACTGGGTCAGCGAAAAGACGGAGGGGATGGTCCCGAAGATCCTTGATAGGATCAGCCCTCTGGCGGTGATGTATCTGATCAACGCGCTGAGCTTTGAGGCGGAGTGGCAGGAGACCTATATGGAATCGGACGTCCGGCAGCAGATCTTCACCAATTATGCCGGTGAAAAAGAGCACCCCGAGATGATGTACAGCGACGAGTTCACCTATCTGGAGGACGGACAGGCCCAGGGCTTTTTAAAATACTATGAGGGCGGACAGTACAGTTTCGCGGCCCTGCTGCCGGAGGAAGGCGCGGACGTCTTCGACTACGTGGCCTCCCTGACGCCGGAACGGCTGGCGCAGATCCTGAAAGAGGCGAAAGAGGACGTTTCCGTCCTGGCTGTGATGCCCAAGTTCGAGGCGGAGTTCGGCACCAACATGAACGACATGCTGGCCAAAATGGGCATGCCGCTGGCCTTTGACGAGAAAGCGGCGGATTTTTCCGGACTGGGAGAGAGCTCCGTCGGCGAAGGAAAGCTGCACATCGGCAATGTGATCCACAGAGCGGCGATCAAAGTGGATGAGAACGGAACGAAGGCCGGCGCGGCAACGGTGGTGGAGGTCGAGGCCGAGACCGCGGAACTGCCGCCTGAGGAGCACCATGAGGTGATCCTGGACCGCCCCTTCGTATACATGATCGTGGACAACAGCACCGGTCTGCCGGTGTTCATGGGCATCCTGGCGACGACGGGACAGCCGTAAGGAGGACGGACATGCGGAAACGATACGGAAAAAGGCTTCTGGCCGGCCTGCTTTTTGCCGCGATGATCCTGTCATTTGCGGTCTGCGGGCCGAACGTCATGAAGCTGGAGGACTTTGCCGGGAAATACAGCGGGCCGCTGTATGAAAAGCAGATGACGGAGGCCGGTATCTACAGGCTCTCCAGAGAAGAGCTTCGTAAAGCCTGGGGCGGGGAGAACACCAGCCTTTCCGGAAACGGCCTGACCTGGCGAAGCGGCGAAAAATGGATCAACGTCTATTTTGACGAGGACGCGGCGATCGAGGCCAACGTGTCGGTGACGCTGATGGCGGCGGTGGTGGAAGATGATTCCGACCTGCTGCTGATCTGCCCGGACGAGGGCCAGTGGGAGCTTCGCTCCGGGGACAGGATCTACTTTTCCAGAGGCTGGCTGAGCGACGAGCAGGCAGCCCAGATAAAGGTGGGGACCCAGCTGAAGATCGAATACGACGGCCTGCTGATGGAGACTTCTCCCATGCAGATCCACCGGCCCTATGCGGTGGAGATCACGGGCTTCCGCGAGTTGGAAGTCCAGGAGCCGGAGACTTCGGCTGAGAGCGGCACCGCGGAAGAGCCTGCGGCCGAGACCACCAGGGCCGCGGAAGAACCTGCATCCGGCGGGGACGGCAGCCCCAAGATCGTGAAGATCCTGGACGACCGGGCCCACTATTTGCTCCCGGCATCGGAATTCATCCTGCAGGAGGGGATCTATCGATACAGCTTTCCCAGTATCTGCATGGACGACCTGGACGTGCTCCTCTCCAACGGGGAGACGATCTCCTTCCGGGACGCGGTGGAGCAGGGCTATGACGTGATCACCGCGCTGACCAGGCAGGGGCTCCGTTACACGATCCAACGCGACCGGCATCAGAAGGATGCCTGGGCAAAGGATCCTGTGGATTCCCTGATCACGGCTGCGATCCTGGACCATAACGGCAGCGGGGATCCGGACGTGATCCGCCTGGAGGACCACCAGATGGCGGCCAGACTGCCCGGCGCGCAGGACGGCACGACGGACTGGTTCGTCAACTACTTCTATCAGGAATATGTGACGGATCAGGACGGGGAACCCAGGCTGCACTATCAGAACAGCTCCTCCATGGTGGTGACCGTGGCGGACGGAGAAAAGAAGACCACCCTGGCGGTGAGAGACCTGACAGGGGAGAATTACCAGAAAGACGTCAGCGAAGTCTTTCCCGCGTCCTTCGCGCCGTCGGAACCGATGCGCAGCGGCAACGGGATCGATGAAGCGCTGTACGAACTGCTGGACAAGCCCATGCCGAAGTACGATCCGGATTCGAAGAGTACGCACGAGCTGATGGCCGACACCCGCCTGACTTTTGCGCTGCAGCTCTTTCAGCAGGCCGTAAAGGAGGATCCGGGTGAGAACGTGCTGGTGGCGCCGCTCTCCGTGCAGCTGGCGTTGGCCATGACCGCCAACGGGGCGGAAGGGGAGACGCTGCAGCAGATGGAAGAAGTGGTCTGCGGCGGCCGCTCGATCTATGAGTTCAATGAATGGGTGAAGAACTACATGTTTTCCATCAGCAATGCGGAGGGGGAGAAGCTGACCATCGCCAATTCCCTGTGGGTGCGGGAGAACCGCGCGGAGGAGATCAAAAAGGATTTCCTCCACCGCGTGTCCGACTACTATTCCGCGCCGGTGAACCGGGTGCCCTTCGACGAGGGGACCGTGAACCAGATCAACGACTGGGTGAAAGAGGCCACCGACGGCATGATCCGGAAGATCCTGGAATCCCTGAAGAAAGATTCCTTGATGGTGCTGGTCAACGCCCTGACCTTCGACGCGAAATGGTACCGCCCTTTCATGAATTCCGGAGTGCGGCAGGGCGCCTTCACCGCGCTGGACGGCACGAAGCAGGACGCGGAGATGCTGGAATGCAAAGAGGAAGACAGCTGGCTGCACGGGGAAAACGTACAGGGCTTTTTGAAGAAGTACGAAGAGTGGCAGTACGGGCTGGCGGTGCTGATGCCGGACGAGGGAGTGGACCTGTATGAGTTCATCGCCTCCCTGACACCGAAGAGCCTGAATTGGCTGGTCCGTCCGTATGAGGGAGAGATGCTCATCACCATGCCGAAGTTCTCCGCGGAGTCGGAGATGGAACTGACCCGGACGCTGTCCGACATGGGCATGCCCCGGGCCTTTGAGACCGGCTTCTGCGCCATGGTGGCGGATGATCCGGAACTGCACATCGATGAGGTGCGGCATAAGACCTTCATCGACGTGACGGAGGAGGGCACCAGGGCAGGCGCGGCGACGGCGGTGGTCATGGAAGACAGCCTGCCGGAGATATCGGTGACGGTGGACCGGCCTTTCATCTACATGATCGTGGATTCGGAATGGATCCCGGTGTTCATGGGAGTGGTGACGACGCTGGAGTAAAGGAATCGGGATCTGACAGGAGGCGGGGCTGCCGCCTCCTTCTCTTTTTGCCCGGAGTCGTCTCCTTTACAGTGACCTGCCCGGCGTGGTATACATAGAACAGTGGCAGGATCCGGAAGCGCAAAATAACAGACGGACTGTCATCACAAGGAGGAGCAGAATGAAATACCAGGAACTTGGCAATTCGGGCATCATGGTCTCCAAGCTGGCGCTGGGCGCCTGGGGACTGGGCGGCGGCAGCGTGTGGACCGACAAGGATTCGACGGTGGCAGAGACACGGGAACTGCTGGCTGCCTGCAGAGATCATGGCATCAACTATATCGACACGGCGCCGGTGTACGGCACGGGGGTCAGCGAGGAGCTGCTGGGGGAGGCCCTGAAGGGCTGCCGGCAGGATTTTGTGCTGCAGACCAAGTGCTCCTTAAACTGGAGGGGCGAGGGCGGCAATTTCCACTACGAGCGGGACGGTTACACGGTGTGCAACGACACCCGGGCAGCGGCGGTGAAAAAGGACGTGGAGGACTCCCTGCGCCGGATGCGGACGGACTGCATCGACTCCATCATCGTGCACTACGTGTGCAAAAGCTTTCCGGTGGAGGAGACGGTGGGCGCCCTGGAGGACCTGATCAAAGAGGGCAAGATCCGCACCTATGGCCTTTCCAACAGCCAGCCGGCGGACCTGGAGGAGTATAAGAGCGTGCCCCACGCCACCGACGGCGCGGCGCTGGTGCAGGAGTTCTTCAGTGTGCTGAGCCCCTTCCACGGCAGAGACTACTTTGAAGTCTGCAAAAAGTACGGCGCTTCCTTCCAGACCTACGGCGTGCTGGAAGAGGGCTTTCTGACGGGGCCGGAATTCATGGAGAAGACCTTTGCGAAGACGGACATCCGCTCCCGGATCCCCTGGGTGGCGGAGGAGAAGAAGGCCGGCCTGCGGCGGATGTTCGAGGCCTGGAAGCCTCTGTGCGAAAAGTACGGCTGCAGCTTCGCCAATCTGGCGGAGGCCTGGGCCCTGACCCAGTACGACAAGATGAGCCTGCTGGTGGGCATGCGGAAGATCGAAAACGTGGCGGACAACGCGAGGTGCCTGGACATCGCGCTGACAAAAGAGGAGACCGCGGCGATGGAAGAGGTGGTAAAGCCGATCCAGGAAGCCGTGCTGGATAAATGATCGATGATGAGAATGGAGAAGATAAAGCATTGCGGCGCGCTGGCGCTGATGCTGGCGGCGCTGCTGCTTGCCGGCTGCGTCGGTACGGATACCGCCGTGCAAAACAGGGACGACGCCATGACCCTGTGGGACGGCGAGATCGCCATGCGCAAGGAAGTCGTGCCGCCGGCGGCCTTTGAGCCGGAGGCGAAGACCTGCGCGGCCATGGCTCCGGACGGGGTCACGCTGCTGATGGTGGACGGTACGGCGCCTTATCTGTACGAGCTGAGGACCCACAAGTGGGTGGCGCTGTTTCCGAAAAACGAGAGCAGCAGGGAAGCCGCGGAGGAACTGGTGGTGAAGGCTCATGCCCAGGGCGGCCGCGCTGAAGAGATCGAGGCAGAGAAAAAGCGCGTCAGCGGGCTGTCCGCGGAGGACCTGACAAAGGAACTGGTCTCCATTGGCACCGGGGAGCCTGCGGGGCCTTACGCGCTGCCCTATGGATTCACCAGTGACGGCAACTATCTGCTGGCAGGTACAGAAGGACAGTATGTGATGGTGATCGACTGCGAAGACGCAGGTTACTATATGATCAAAGGCGGGCGGCCGGTGTCGATCCGCAAAGATTACATGCTGGCCATCCCTGAGGAGCCGGGAACTGAAGTGACCCGGGTGCATCTGCAGACTGGAGAGCAGTTTTCGGAGAAGTTCGCCATCCCGGCTGAGTCCGACGGACAGGACATGGTCTGTGCCGCGGCCCACTATCTGGAGGACGGCAGCATCTGCGCTCTGCTGCGGGGAAAGGAGACCTCCGCCGGTCAGGCGGAGCTCTGTCTGACGGTGCAGGGGACAGACGGAAGCGGAGAAGCCTACGGGCTGGGAAGCGTGCCGGCTGCCCAGTTGCCGGATCGTCTGTGCTCCGTCGGAGAGCGCTATATCCTGGCGGGTGCTGCTGACGGGAGCGCATGCTTCCTGATCGACCGTGAGACAGAGAAAGTATCGAAGCTATTCTATCAGGACGGGAAGATCGCGGCGGCGGAGCTTTTGGAGCAGGCGGACGGCCTGATCCTCTGGGGCCTTCTGGCGGACAAACAGGCCGTGCTGATGCAGGAAGCCGGCGGAAACGGCGCACTGCTGATCTACCGCCCGGATCTGGGAGAGACGCAGCAGTTCATCACCAATACGGCGGACAACTGTTTTGGAGCGCAGCAGGCCATCACCGGCAACTACTACGGCCGGTATGTGATGCAGCCCTTCAACAGCGACAACACCTACACCCAGCTGGGCATCCGCGAGCTGCAGCAATAGGTGAAACGGGGACGGTTCTCTTTTCACCATGTGAAATGGGGACGGTTCCTTTTTTACAGTGGCCTCATGGTTACATCGGGAGGGATCATATGGACATTTCAGGGATCGACTATCTGGGCCTGGACCGCGTTTTGAAGCGCGGCACGGGAGAAGTGATCGAAGAGCACGAACTGGCGATGTTTGTCTATGACAGCGTCAGCGAGGCCTACTTTCTGGCCTGCGCGGATCCCGCGCTGGGTGCGGAGATCCTGGAGCGGCACAGGGACAGGGATTATCACGCGCTGATGGTCTCGGACCACGGGCTGGGGCTGAAGGCCTATGAACGATACGGCTTTGAGGCCCTGCTGGAGTGCTATCAGGGGGCTTATTATGGCGGGATCCCGGAGATCCCCGAGACCGGCCTGGTCATCCGGGAAGCGGAGGAGAAAGATCTGCCCTTCCTGAACGCCACCTACGAATATACGACGCCGGAGGAGATGCGGCAGCTGGTGGAACACGGGAGGGTCCTGCTAGGCTTTGAAGACGGGCAGCCCGTGGGGCTGATCGGGGAGCATCTGGAAGGCAGCATGGGCCTGCTGCACATCCTGCCGCAGTACCGCCGGAAGGGCTATGCCGAGGCGCTGGAGAAGGCCATGATCGCCAAGACCCTGGGGGAGGGGCTCATCCCCTTCGGACAGGTACAGAAGGACAACCAGGCCTCCCTGGGACTGCAGAGCAAACTGGGGATGACCATGTCGAAGAACCTGATCTGCTGGATGTGGCGATAGGATGGACAGTGAAGACACGGGGACGGTTCTGCTGTCTTCACGGCGGGATCAAAAAACGGGGACGGCCGAAGCCGTTCCCGTTTTGCATGAGATGAAACAGGAACCGTCCCCATTTCACATGTGAAAAGAGAACCGCCCCCGTTTCACATTACAGGCTGTCCTCGATGATCGCGTAGATCTTGTCCGCCATGGGGATGGCTTCCGCCAGGATCGCCTCGCCTGCGTCCTTGTAGGCGTTGGCCTTTTCGGCGTCCTTGATGCTGCTGATGTTGATCAGCACGTTCAGCCAGCCGCCCAGCAGGGCGCTGCGGATCATCAGGGCGGAGACGCCCAGGTCGCTGGCGGCGGAGCCGTTGGAGCGGCCGATCAGCTGCTGGGTGAGCTTCAGCGCGTCCGCGGAGAGCTTCATGATGGTCAGCGGGGATTCGGTGCAGAGCACCAGGGCGTCCTGGATCGCGGCGGAACGGGCTTTCTTTTCCTCGTCCGTGGACTTGGGCAGGGCAAAGGCTTCGCCGATCTTGTTGAAGGCCTCGGTGTCCTCGTCGATGGCCGTCAGCAGCTTGTTCTGCAGGTCGGAAGCCTTGTCGAAGACTTCATGGGCCATTTCGTGGTATTCGGCATACTTGGCCTTGGTGTAGGTCAGGGACGCCACCATGGCGGTAAGAGCGGCGCCAAGAGCGCCTGCCAGCGCGGCCGCGGAGCCGCCGCCGGGAGCGGGGGCCTCGGAACCCAGGAGAGCGGTAAATCCGTTAACGGTCATATCGGTGAGTTTCATTTTTATCCTCCTTTCATAAAACACTTTGAGCGGTATGGAGTACACAGATGATATCAGCGTATCATGCTGTTTCGCAGCTGTGGAAGACTGTCGCGACTCGTCGGTACTTAGCGAAGGCAAGCTTTGCGAAGCCTGAGTTTAGTACCGTTACGACAAAGCGCCAAGTGAGAACGTGTCTGACACAGCCGAAACAGCATGACGTTGTCTCTTACTCCATATCGATCAAATGATACTCGATCACCTGCTCGTGGCAGTTGAAGTTTTCGATCTTCAGGTAGTATTCGGCGCAGTCGATCAGAGCCTTGGCCGGGGTCAGGCCCACGATCTCGGTGCCGATGATGCGCACGCCGTAGCGGTCGGCCAGGGCGC
>JAGAEH010000205.1 GCA_017613225.1 Lachnospiraceae bacterium | reverse complement strand
TGGCGTAGGTTTCCTGCCGGATCGACAGCATCCGGCGCGCCCCTTCCAGATAAGCCCTGCCGGCAGCGGTCGGGATCATCCGGCGTTTGCTGCGCGTGAACAGCGGCGTGCCCAGTTCCTTTTCCAGCTTCAGCAGCTGCTGGTTCAGGGCGGAGGGGGTGATGTAAAGTTTTTCCGCCGCTTCGGTCATGCTGCCGTATTCCTCAATGGATACGACATATTCCAGTATCCGAAGATCCATGCCTGTTCCTTTCGCCCCTTTCTGCCTTTTTGCTTTCTATTAGTTTTTCTTGATGTTTCTCAAATTTTAATTATCTTTACTTTTTATTATACACCGTTTATAATCAAAGTAAAGACCGAACGGAAACTTTTTTACCAGGAACGCCAAATGGTCCCCCGGACGCATAACTGACTGTACGACCTACCAACCGCCGCCACCCACATCATGGAGATGTCAAAACAGGGAGGGAAGAACATGTCGTTTCTCAAAAAGCTGGACAAAAACTTCGAGTTGATTTGTCTGGCCATCCTGCTCATGATCATGACGGTGCTTTCGTTCGCCAACGTGGTCATGCGCTACTGCTTCAAAGCGCCGATTTACTGGTCGGACGAGGTATGCTGCTTCTGCCTGGCGCTGAGCGCTTTCTTCTGCCTGCCGTATTCCGTCCGCTGGCGCACCGCCATCCGCGTGGATACGTTCACGGGCATCCTGCCCAAAGCGGTCCAGCGCATCCTGCAGGTTCTCTGCGACCTGATCATGCTGTTTTTCCTGGGCGTCTGCGTCAAGGGCGGCATCGACCTGGTCGGGAACGCGGCCAAGATCGCCCAGAAGAGCCCGGCGCTGCAGATCCCCGTACACATCCTCTACGGCGTCATGACCTTCTGCTTCGCGCTGGCCATCTTCCGCACGGTGCAGGTCATCGTCCTGGAGTTCAGAGGAAAGAAGGAGGAGAAGTAAGCTATGACGATCGGGTTATTCTTTATCCTTCTGGCCGTCCTGCTGGTCATCGCCCTCCCCGTGGGCGGCGTGTTCGGCCTGATGTCCGTGCTGCCCAACCTGATGGGCACCCTGAAGTTCGCCCCGGTGGACGTGGTGCGCGCCATGTTCTCAGGCATGAACAGCTTCACCCTGCTGGCGGTCCCGCTGTTCATGGTCTCCGGCATGATCATGGCGGAGGGCGGCCTGTCCAAGCGGCTGTTCGACTTCTTCGCCTACTTCATCGGCAACAAGCGGGCCGGCTTCCCCTGCGCGGTCGTTGTGACCTGCATGTTCTACGCGGCCATTTCCGGGTCCAGCCCCGCGACGGTGTCCGCCGTCGGCGCCATGACGATCCCCTTCCTGGTGGGGCTGGGCTATGATATCGTCTTTGCGACCGCCATCGTTACCGTGGCCGGCGGCCTGGGCGTCATCATCCCCCCGTCGATCTCCTACATCGTCTACGCCGCGGCGGCCAGCGCCTCGCCGTCCGCCCTGTTCATCGCCGGCATCATCCCCGGTGTGCTCATCGGCCTGGCCCTGATGACCTACTGCTGGATCTACTGCAAGCGCCACGGGGAAGACCGTGAAAAGCTGGAAACCAACTACAAGGCCATCCGCGCCAAGGGCTTCTGGCCCCTCTTCAAGGAGAGCTTCTGGGCCCTGCTGACCCCGGTAATCATCCTGGGCTGCGTGTACTCGGGCATCTGCTCGCCGACGGAAGCCGCCGTCATCTCCGTCATCTACGGCCTCTTCGTCTGCATCGTGATCTACAAGAGCATCAAGATCAAGGACATCGGCAAGGTCTTTATCGCCGGCGCCAAGACCTATGTGAACATCCTGTTCGTTATCGCCGCGGCGACCGCCTTTGCCCGCGCCATGACCCTGCTGCGCTACCCGCAGACCATCTCGAAAGCCGTGCTGGCTATTACGAACAACAAATACATCATCCTCCTGCTGATGAACCTCATCATGCTGGTCTGCGGCATGATCATCGACAACATCCCCAACATCATGATCCTGACGCCGATCCTTCTGCCCATCGCCAAGGCGGTCGGCATCGATCCCACCCACTTCGGCATCGTGATGACGGTCAACCTCGCGGTCGGCATGGTCACCCCGCCGATGGGCATCAACCTGTTCGTCGCCTCCGGCATGACCAAGATCCCCATGCTGAAGCTGGCGAAAGCCTGCGTCCCCTTCCTGATCGCTTTCCTGCTCTGCCTGCTGCTCATCACCTTTGTCGAGCCGCTGAGCCTGTTCCTGCCGTCCATCCTGTAACCCCGGTTTTCCTGAGCATACGCTCATGAACAAATAGAAAGGAGATCATCATCATGAAAAAGCTCGTCTCTGTCCTGCTGGCTCTCGCACTGGTCCTTGGTCTCTCCGCTGCCGTTTCCGCCGAAGATTACGGCTCCTATGACTGGATCGCCGCGATGACCGTCGCGGAAACCACCACCAACTACAAGATGGTCGAAAAGTTTGCCGAACTGATCAACGAACGCAGCGGCGGCAGCATCTCCGTCGAACTGTATCCCGGCGGCCAGCTGGGCAACACCACCGAGTTCACCGAAGCGGTTGTGGCCGGCTCCATCGACATCGGCACCGGCATGACCACCGACCTGGTGGACTTCGTCCCCGAAATGGGCCTGTTCGACATGCCCAACCTGTTCGCCTCCATTGAGCAGATGCGCGCCCTGCTGACCTCCGACTACGCCCTGGTGACCGTGAACGAATACTGCCAGGCCCACGGCGTCCGCATGCTGGGCTTCTCCGACGCCGGTTTCCGTCAGCTGACCACCAACAAGCGCGTCGACAAGCTGGATGACCTGGCCGGCCAGAAGATCCGCGTCATGACCAACAACTACCACATCGCCTACTGGAACGCCATCGGCGCTTCCGCCGTGCCCATGCAGTTCGGCGAAGTCTTCATGGCCCTGCAGCAGAACACCATCGACGGTGAAGAGAACCCCTACATGAACATCGTCGGCAACAACTTCCAGGAAGTCCAGAAGTACATCGTGGAAACCAACCACCTGGGCCACATCATCACCTTCTTCATGAACGGCGATCTGTACAACAGCCTGCCTGACAACACCCGCGCCCTGGTGGACGAGTGCGCCGCCGAGGCCGTGGCCTATGCCGCCACCGTGGCCAACGAGAGCATCGCCAAGGACAAGCAGACCTGCGTCGACGCCGGCTGCGAAATCATCAGCCTGTCCGAAGCCGACCTGGCGACCCTGCAGGAAAAGGCGCAGGTCGTCTATGACATGGTGCGCCAGAGCCTGGGCGACGAGAAGGTCGACGGCCTGCTCAACGCCATCAAAGGCCTGTAATTCTCTGAATCCCCTGGGGCTGTTGCAGATCATCCGCAACAGCCCCTTTTGAAACCAACCGAAGGGAGACCTGTATGGATTTCCTGATCAAAAACGGCACCCTCTATCATCCCGCGGAACATACGCTGCGCCGCGGCGACATCGCCCTCCACGGCGGCCGGATCGCCGCGCCGGAAGCCGGCCGCGCCTACCGCCAGGTCATCGACGCGGAAGGCTGCCTGGTGCTCCCCGGCCTGATCGACTATCACGTGCACTATTTCCTGAACGGGACGGAAAACGGGGTCGGGGCGGACGCCGCCTCCTTCTGCAACGGCATCACCACCGCCGTGGACGGCGGCAGCTGCGGGGCGGGCAGCTACGAGCTGTACCGCCGCACCGTCATGGCCCTGAGCGAGGTACGCATCCTGAACTATCTGCTGGTGGCCTCCGGCGGGCAGGCCTGCGACCGCTACCCCGAAAACCTCGACCCCGCTTATTTCGACGAGCCGCGGATCCTGGAGCTCTTTGAGCGCTATCCGGACAACCTGGTCGCCATCAAGACGCGCATTTCCAGCAACATCATCGGCGCCGACCTAGCCCGCCGTTCCCTGGAAGCCACCGTGAAGATCGCGGACAAGGCCCGCGTCCCCGTCGTGGTCCACGTAACGGACTGCACCCTTCCGCTGGATGAGCTCGCCTCCTTCCTGCGGCCAGGCGACGTGATCTGCCATATCTACCAGGGCAAAGGGAAAAATACCTG
>JAGAEH010000204.1 GCA_017613225.1 Lachnospiraceae bacterium | reverse complement strand
GGCTGTAGGTGCCGGTGGTCCTGCGGATGGGTTTGTCCGCCTCGCGGACTTTCGCCATGTCCACGAATCTGGGAGCCGGACGCTCCGGAGCCGCAGGTGCAGCAGGTTTCGCAGGAGCAGCAGGCTTCGCGGGCGCCGCGGGCTTTTTCTCAGCGGGCTTTGCGGGCGCCGCGGGCTGCTCAGCCGCGGGTTTCTTTTCCGCGGGCTTTTCCTCTGCCTTCGGGGCAGCGGGTTCCGGCTTCTTTTCCGCAGGCTTCTGTTCCGGAGCCTCGACAGGCTTGACAACTGCCGGTTCCGGTTTCTTTACTTCCGCGGGGGCCGCGGGCGCTGTCTTCTCCGCAGGCTTTTCAGCCGGCGCCGCGGGCTTGACTGCCGGCTCGTCGCCGGAGAGCTCCACGTTCTTCGGCACGCGCTTTACGGGCGCCGCGGGCTGCGCGGGTCTCTTCTTCGGCACGGCGCCAGCCGGACGGACTTTCAGGCTGTTCTGTGCGCTGTTCTGTGTGCGGAACACCACTGTCATCTTTTTCTTCTTGGGGGCGTCATCGGCAGGCTGAGGCTCGGCAGCCTTCGGGGCTGTCCTGGCAGCGGGATTCGTTGTGGCTTCAGGCTTTCTGGCGGTCGGCTGCTTTGCTTCGGGCGCAGTTCTCCCGTCGGAGGCTGCAGACTCCGCTTTCTTCACGACTTTTCTGACTGTCTGCGCAGCAGCCGCAGCAGGCTTTTTCACCCCTTCTGCCGCTCCTGCCTCGATCTTGCTTTTCACTTTCCGAACCACCTTTTCTTCATTTTCCATTGCCATAAGCTTTTGCCTCCGCCTCTTTCAGATTTTTTAAAATGGCCCCCGCAAGGCCTTCATCCGTGACTGCCAGCACCGATCGTTCCGCCTTTCCGATGCTGCGTCCCAGTTCTTCCTTTGTTCCGTATCCGTAGGCCTCAGTCCTCCGGCCCCGGCACATGGACGCGAATCTGTCCTTCGTGTTGCCGGACGCGTCCTCCGCTATGATCACCAGCTTTGCCTTGCCCGCGCGGATCTGTTCTTCTGCGGCCAGCTCGCCGCTCTTTACGCGGCCAGCCTTCGCGGCAATGCTCAGCATTCCGTATACTTTATTCCTCGTCAACAACAGTCTCCTCGTATTCCCCTTCTTCGGCAGTCTCGTACTCGTACTCGCCTTCTTCGTCCTCATACTGGACGTCTTCGAAGTCCTCGATCAGGTTGCCGTTTTCGTCGTAGTAATCATCGATGTAGCCGATCTCGTCGAACAGGACGATCTCGCGGGCCTGGGACTCGCTCTTGATGTCGATCTTGTATCCGGTCAGCTTGGCAGCCAGTCTGGCGTTCTGACCGACTTTGCCGATGGCCAGGGACAGCTGGTAGTCCGGCACCACCACCAGGGCGGTCTTTTCATCGTCATCGGCCAGGACGGCGATGATCTTGGCAGGGCTGATGGCGTTCTCGATCAGCTCCGCGGAGGAATCGCTCCAGTTGATGATGTCGATCTTTTCGCCGTTCAGCTCATCCACAACAGCGTTCACGCGGCTGCCGTTCACGCCCACGCAGGCGCCGATGGCGTCCACGTCCACGGAGTTGGACCACACGGCCATCTTGGTCCTGGAACCGGCCTCTCTGGCAATGGCCTTGATCTCCACGATGCCCTTCTGGATCTCGGCCACTTCCGCCTCGAACAGCTTCTTCACCAGTTCCGGGTGGGTACGGGACACCAGGATCTTGGGCCCTCTGGTGGTATTCTTCACCTCCTGCACATAGACCTTGATGCGCTCGCCCTGATTGTAGCTCTCCGTCTTGACCTGCTCGGTCTCCGGCAGCGTGGCGTCGGCCTTGCCCAGGTTGATGTTGATGCTCTTGCCGTAGCGGCGCTGGATCGTGCCGGTCACCACGGTGTGCTCCTTGGAGGAGAACTGGTCGAACACGGACTTGCGCTCCTCTTCCCGGATCTTCTGAAGGATCACGTTCTTGGCGTTCTGGGTGGAGATGCGGCCGAAGTCCTTCGACTGGATGTTCACCCGCACGATGTCGCCGAGCTGGTAGGCCTTGTTCACCTTCATGGCGTCCGCCAGGCTGATCTCCATGACCGGGTCTTCCACTTCTTCCACGACGGTCTTCTCCAGGTACAGCTCGGTCTCGCCGGTCTCTCTATCCACATGGGCCTTTACATTGTCAGCTTTGCCGAAGTGGTTCTTGCAGGCCGTGATCAGCGAACTCTCGATCGCCTCCAGCAATACGTCCCTGCTGATGCCTTTTTCCTTCTCCAAAAGCTTGACTGCCTCAATCAACTCTGTGTTCATGATTTGATCCTCCGTTTAAAAATCAAAAGCTAACTTGATCAGCACGATATTTTTCCGATCTATGTTCATGTCTGTCCCGTCTTCCATTCCCAGGACCAGCACATCTTTGTCAAAACGTTCCAGTGTTCCGGAAAACTCCTTTTCCCCGTTCACGGCCGCGAAGAGCTTTACGTCCACGTCCTTTCCCAGGCTCTTTTCCAGGTGGCGGTCCTTCTTTAACTGCCTGCCCAGCCCGGGGGAGCTCACCTCCAGAATATAGGCTTCGGGGATGAAGTCCTCTTTGTCCAGTTCATCGCTGAGAAAACGGCTCACCGTTTCGCAGTCGTCGATGGTCACGCCGCCGTCCTTGTCGATGTAGGCCCGCAGGTACCTCTCGCTGCCCTCCTTGACGAATTCCACATCGAACAGATCCAGTTTGCGTTCCGCCAGGAAGGGAGCCAGGATCTCCTCTGTTCTGGCCTCATAAAGCTTTGCTCCGGTCACGATAATTCCCTCTATAAAGTCGATGGAGCGGACTCGCGTCCACTCCACTATCATCCAAATATGCAACAATACTCTTATAGCACGTGTTTCTGCGGATTGCAAGCACTTTTTCCGCGAAAAGTGACGGTTTTACGCGAAAAAACGATAAGAATGCAACAAAAAAGCCGGAGCTTTCACGCTCCGGCAGTAGCCGATAGGGGAATCGAACCCCTGTTTCCGCCGTGAGAGGGCGGCGTCTTGACCGCTTGACCAATCGGCCTCATCGATCAAAGCTGACTCCTTAGTCGAGGCGACAGGATTTGAACCTGCGACCTCTGCGTCCCGAACGCAGCGCTCTACCAAACTGAGCCACGCCTCGATGCAAAGGGTATTATAGCGACAGGTTTGGGCAATGTCAAGGAGAAAATCTCATTTTATTTCGAATCCTCCCGCCCCAATTAGTGCTTGTATGTTAAATTAATATCTATTATAATGATTTTGATTAGGCTGCTTTCAGCCAGCCGTGAATCATACTTCAGTAAAGGAGCTATCATGATCACCAATTCCTATTTCGAGAAATTCCATCTGCCGAAGGATCTGATGGAAACCATCAAAAAGGCACGCAGCGTCTGCTTCCCCGAAAGCAGAGAGGAACTGCACGAGCTCTGTTATGGGCCCTCCCATTCCGATAAATACGATGTCACCTACATGATCGCAGGCACCGGCCTGATCAAGGAGGCGGACGTGGTCCGCGCCAAGAACGGCCCCGTGGTCAACTTCATGGAGGACTACATGCGCAAGCGCGATCCCGACTGCATGCGCATCGGCGACGATCTGCCCACCGACAAGCCCCGTTTCGCGGACGTCTACGGCTATCCCTTCAGCAATCTGCGCAAGGAGACGCTGGACTGGCTGGCCAAGCAGCAGCTCATTCTGCTGCCCTTCTACGCCGGCGGCCGCTACTACGGCTATCCCAGCCTGATGGTCTGCCCTCAGAACGCGGCCTTCTTCGCCTTCGCGCTGGCCGGCATGCAGGGCTTCATCACCATCGACGACCTTCCGGACGACTTCACGCCCCGTTCCATCCTGTACGTGGCGCCGCCCTTCCGGCACACCCACTTCAACGGCAAACAGGTAGTGGTCCACAACCGCTCCGCGAAGCTGCACGAAGTCTTTGCCTACAACCTGTATCCCGGCCCCTCTGCCAAGAAGGGCGTGTTCTCCATCCTGCTGGACATCGGCGAACACGAAGGCTGGGTCACCAACCACGCCTCCGCTGTACTGGTTGAGACCCCTTATGAAAACGAGATCGTGTTCATGCACGAAGGCGCTTCCGGCGGCGGCAAGAGCGAGATGCTGGAGGAGATCCCCAAGGAGGACGACGGCCGCGTGCTGATCGGCACCCATACCCAGACCCGTGAGAAATATTACATCAACGTGGGTGAGACCTGCAGCCTGCATCCCATCGCGGACGACATGGTCATGGCCCACTACCGCTTCCAGGACGCCTCCGGCTACCTGACCATCGCCGACGCCGAGGAGGGCTGGTTCCTCCGCATGGACGGCGACACTGCCTACGGCAGCAACCCTGATTACGAAAAGATCAGCATCCATCCTTCCAGGCCCCTGGAGTTCCTGAACCTGGACGGCGTTCCCGGCGCCACCTGCCTGCCCTGGGAGCACTATCCGGATTCCAACGGCGTGCCCTGCGCCAACCCCCGCGTGATCATTCCCCGTGAGATGGTCCACTCCATCGTGCCGGGCAACAGGCCTCAGGAAGTCAACATCCGCTCCTTCGGCGTGCGCATGCCTCCGTCCACCTCCAAGGAACCCACCTACGGCGTGATGGGCATGCTGCAGATCATTCCGCCGTCCCTGGCATGGGTCTGGCGCCTGATCTCCCCCCGCGGCTTCAAGAACCCCTCCATCAACGACAACAGCGGCCTCAACGCGCTGAAGTCCGAGGGCGTGGGCTCCTACTGGCCCTTCTGCACCGGCAAGAAAGTGACCCAGGCCAACCTGCTGCTGGAGCAGTTCGTCCGCACTCCCAACACCCTGAACATCCTGATCCCGAACCAGCACATCGGCGCCTACCACGTGGGCTTCGTGGGCGAGTGGCTCTCCCGCGAGTTCCTCTCCCGCCGTGTCGGCCAGGTGCGCAAGCGCCACCTGATCCCGGCCCGCTGCCCGCTGTTCGGCTATTCTTTGGAAGAAATGAAGATCGACGGCCAGTACATCCGTCAGACCTTCCTGCGCCCCGAGCTGCAGAGCCGTCTGGGTGAGAAGGGCTACGACGAAGGCGCCAAGATCCTGACCGACTACTTCAAGGAGCAGCTGCAGGAGTTCGACGTGGAAGAGCTCTCCCCGTTGGGCCATCAGATCATCCAGCTGGTGATGAACGACGCTCCGCTGGAGGAGTACCTGCTGCTGACGCCCATGGACATCGTGCGGTAAGCCACAGAAGCATCGACATGAGACGAGGGAGCCCGCGGGCTCCCTCTTTTTTGACTGTTTACAGATATAAACTCAGTTCTTCTATTGTCATGTCTGCCTGGAGAAGAACGCTCCGCAGAGTTCCCCCTGCCAGTTCACGGTGCATGGGTATGATCACGGTATGCTTCCCATCGCTGTACTTTCTATGGCTCCCGATCTGAGAGACAAACCTGAACCCGGCTTTTTCCAGTGCACGTATCACCTGCGCAGGTCTCAGGATGGGGATCTTTGACGGCACTAGACCGGCACCTCGATCGTGGTAAAATACACTTCATGCTCCGCAGGCTCTTCGGGAGAGACATCCTGATAGTACAGGACCAGGGCTTCGCGCAGGTTTGCCAGCGCCTCAGGCACACTCTTCCCCTGTGACGCGATCCCTGACACGATGTCCTGCGCCACGAACCATTCCTCCTCTTTTACAACATAGACGGATCTTGTCATGATGATACTCTCCATCTTATAGATTCTCCTTTCATTATACTGACAACAGTCACCTTTTCAAGTTCCGCTTTTCCTGCCTTTTCTGCCCGCGAGGACGCCAGTGACGCCGGCCAGCCCCGCGGCAAGGATCGGCAGCCCCATGGGCATGGACGCCCCGGTGGGCACAGCCAGATCCCTGGCGTTGGTCACTCTCACGGCAGCGGTCTGATCCGCCGCGATCACGCCGCTGCCGTTCTCATAGGCCGTGGCATAGCCGTTCCGGTCCGCTTCCTCCTCGGTGACGGTATAGACCGTATCCTCCCACAGGCCGCTCAGCGTCACGACGTCACCGTGAGTCAGCGTAAGCTGAAGCACCGCGCAGCCGGGCTCTTCCAGATCAAAAGCAGGCGTCATCACCTGTTCCTCCCCGTCGTTCAGCCGGACGGTGATCCCCTCCTCCGGATAATTCTCATAACCCAGCTCGTGGGCCAGCCTGACCGTAAAGTGAAATGCCTTGTCCCGGCTGCCCATGCTCCCCGCTACGATCTTTTCCACCGAGAGAGATCCGGCGCGGGGCCAGCTGCGGACGAAGGAGACGCGGATGTCATGGTCCGCCACGATCCCTACGAAAGTAAAGCTGCCGCCTTCCTCCGAGATCCGGTAGGTACCCCCGCCGCTCACGGTGTGCTCTTCTCCGTCCACGATGAGCTCCGTCATGTGGTCCGTCCCCATGTCCAGCCAGACGCGGGTGACCTTGTAGTTTTCTGCGGGCGTCACGCTGTAGACGGTGCTGCTGTTAAAAGGATAGGCACGGGGTCCCAGGCCGCCGAAGGTGATGGTCCCGCCTTCTTCCGGATCTCCGGTGCCTCCATTGACCGGGGTGACACCGTCCTCTTCCACGACTTCGGAGGTGATCCGGTTCAGCTCGCCGTCCTCAAACAGCGTAGTGCCGCAGGAATTTCCGGTCCAGACGAATTCCGTACTGCCGGTGACAGTGGGAAAGGCCACGCCGGTCTTATAGGAATCCCGCTGCAGGACCTGCCCCAGCTCGCTGCTCTGAGATCCGGTATACTCACTGCCGGTCACATGGATGCCGTCAGCGGTCTCCGCGAACACCAGCGAGTTGTCCTGCTGCATGTAGAGCACCTTTCCCGCGGCACGGGTGTAAGGCGCCGCGATGGAAGAAGCAGGGATCTTTACCGCCTCCGCGTAGGGGTAGATCGCGGGCACCCGTCCGTTTGCCGTCGTGTACGTCCCGGCGGGGGAGGCCCCGTCGTTCCAGCGGTACTGGTACCTGGCCGCCCCGCCGATCCTGTCCGGAATGTCCATGTCCCGCAGCAGCACCATGCTCCGCATCCCCGTGACCTCCCGGTCCGTCCCGGATTCGAAGATCTGAATGGTGACGGTATAGGACGCCCCGGTCTGGGAAGGGTAGGCCGAGCACTGCACCTCGCCGTTGGCCATGTCCACCCGGAAGATGTTGGGCGATCCCGCATCCACGTCCCTGGACGCCAGCAGCCGGATATCAGTCAGCGTCACCTTGACGTCATAGGTCACCCCGTGGATGTCATAGGCGCGGTCGGGAAAGAGGACCCACAGCGTGCTGCCGGAATCATAGGGCACGTTTTTGGTCAGCGGGCTCTGGAGCCAGAAGTGTCCTATTCCGTTCTTCACCTGCCAGACGAAGTCCTCCGAGCCTCCCGCCTGCAGCTTTTCCGCGGTATCGTTCGCAAGGTTGGGGATCATCAGTTCCAGGCCGTCGTACAACGGGGAACTGCTGGAAAACCCTTCCGCGGAAAGCCTCACGCCGGAGGACAGCTCCCCTGCCCCAGCCGTGACCTGTTTCCTCCACTGGGCGTACAGATGGACCGTGTCCCCGTTGGCCGCCCCCAGCTTGCTCATGTTCAGTTTGCAGGATTCCCCGAAGTTGTTGACGGCGGAAGATATCAGAGTCCCCTGGGTGTCCAGCATCTTCCCGCCGTCCAGCACGTTTCTGCCCGGGTAGCGGGAGGTGGCCGCTCCGTTTATGTCGGGCTGCGTATTCCATCCCTGAAACACGTAGCCGTCCCGCCGGAACCACGTGATCCAGCGGCTTTCCGTACCCTCCGGGATCACAAAGTCGTCCTCCGCATAGTCGTTGATGATATAGTAGTCCGTCAGCAGTTCCTCGAATGTATTGTGGAGCACCGCCGTATCCTGGTATTTCAGCGTCTTCGTAAAAGTGCGGTCCGTGCCGCTGCCCGAGGGCGTTCCCAGCGCGCCGGCGGGTTCTCCCTGAGCAGGACGGTACCAGCTGCCGCCGTTGCTGTGCAGCACGATGGTGCAGCTGTCCTCGATCCACTCCACATAGATGTCCACGGTCTTGTCCTCTGTCACCGGCTCCCCGCCGTTTATGCGGACCGCCGTGGCGGGATTCGTGGAGCTGCTGGCGCTGTTGACCTGGCTGATCCGCAGGCCGGAAGCGTCTGCCTTTGTGTTGTAGGCGCGGCCCGAAATGACGTGGTATCCCGTCCGGTACAGCCCCATCTCCCCCACGTTGATCAGGTTGTGATAGGTCTCATCCGTGGTGACCACCTCCGAGTAGTTGGCCCAGCCCGCCGTCTTGGATCGCTTGATCTGCACCCTGTCCGTACTGGCCAGGACCCGGTAGATGGGGTAGACGGTGTTCGCGTCCTCCGCCGGCGTGTCGATGCTGCCGCCGTTGGCGCGGATCCGCACCGTGACCCGGTACACCGCCGCGCGGGTGTCTCCCGCCGCCTTTTTTGGAGCTTCGGACTCCTCTGCCTCTTTGGGCTCCGTGCTCTCCTCCGCGGGCTCTTCCGTCACTGCTACAGTTTCTGAACCGTCCGTCCCGAATCCAGGGAGCGATGATTCTTCATCTGCGTCTGCCCCTGGCTCTTCCAGGTCACCCGGCTCTTCTTCCGTTCCGCCCAGACCGTTTTCACCGTCGTCTTCTTCGCTCTTCTGCTCCGCATCACCGGCGTCCTCCTTCGTTTGATCCGCGTCCGCTGCCGCAGTGCCGGAGTCACCCTGCTCCGCCGCAGTTTCACTACCCTCTGGTTCCGTCGCAGTTTCACTACCTTCCGGCTTCGTTTCTGCTTCAGTGCCTTCCAATCCCACCGCAGTTTCAGCATCTTCCGGCTTCGTTCCAGCTTCATTATCTTCCAGCTCTGACGCAGTTCCAGATCCATCCTGCCCATCTTTATCTTCAGAATCCTCCGGCTTCGCCGCAGTTTCAAGGTCGTTCGACCCGTCTTTATCTTCAGGCTCCTCTGCCCGCTCCTCCGGCGCATCCTGCAGTTCCTCCGCTCCTTCTTTGCGCGGATCTTCAGAGAGCCCGCCGCGGTCTTCACCGTCATGCTCCGCCTCCTCCCCCGCGAAAGTCCCCTGAAGGGACGTTTCCCGGGCCTCTTCTCTGCCGTACCGCAGGGTCTCGGCCCCCAGGGGCCGCAGGAATACAGAGGACGTAAACAGCGCCAGCGCTGTGATCAAAACTGTGATCTTCCTCATAGTCTCTTCCCCCTTCTAAACAGCAGGAACAGTACTCCTGCCGCGGCTGCGGCTGCCAGGCCGGCCCCGCTCCAAAGCACGGTGCGGGTCTCGTCCCCGGTCTTTACCTGCGGCTCCGGCGGCTGTTCGGGCGTTGTATTCAGCCTGTTGCAGAATACTGCTTCCGCAGGTTTTTCCGCCTCCGCGTCCCGGTTCAGGATCACGGTGCCCTGCAGCCCGCCGCCGTCATTCCACGCGAAGACCACCGCCGTATACACGCTTTTATCGTATTCCATGCCGCTTCTCGTCCCTTCCAGCTGGTAGATCCGGTAAGTGCGGCTCCCCGGTTCTTCCATTCTGAAGGACAGGGCCATCTGGCTCCCCTCCTTCACCGTCAGGATCCGGTCCTGCTCCGGGTCGTCCGCGCACTCGATGACGATCCTGCAGGACTCGCCGCTCCCGTCGGCTTTCACCGCCACATGAAAGGGGATCTCTATGGGCTGTTCCCGAAACGCGGCATGGCCGGACAGCGCCGGGATGATCATCACCGCTGCCGCCGCGGTCAGTGCCGCGATCCATCTGATCTTCATGACATTTCCTCCGTTCTATCTTCTTTTTCCAGCACGCCGAACAGGCAGATCCGCTTCGATGACAGCGGTTTCGTGCAGGTGGACAGCCCCAGGATCACCGCGTCCCGCGGTGCCCCATAGTCGATGGCCGCCCGTTCCGAAATGGAGCCGCGCGGGCCCTCCCCCTCCGTGGGGGAGAACACCGCCCGGTCCTTCACGTCCGTCTCCAGAAAGGCAAAGAGCCGGATCCGGAAGACTCCGTCTGCCGTCGTCAGCCTGCCGCTCCTGTGGGACGCGAAATACCGCGGATCCGAAAAGGCGTCCAGGGCGCCGAACATGGCGCCTGCCTCCATGTGATGGCCGTAGATCAACAGGTAGGGATCCGAAAAGTCCGGTGCGTTGCGGGAGTCCAGAAAGACGGAGCCCGCCAGGGAGTACTCCCCGTAGGGATCCTTGTTCAGATACTCGACGTTGTCCCTCCCCTGCATCACCGGGTAGTCGATGCCCGTGCCGTCGATGGTCAGCCAGCCCACGCAGTCCTCCGAAAGTTCCTTCAGGCCGGCGGTCTGACCGTCTGCCGGCCGGTACTTCATCACCTTCTCCGTCCTCACGCCGGCATGGACGTGCACCAGGTCGCAGGTGAAGTAGAGCCCCAGCAGGAAAACGGCCAGAAAGCCGGTCATCAGGCACAGATCCAGCGCCTTGTTCAGCATGCCGATCAGCTTCTTCTGATCCATTGGATCCTGTCAGATCATCCGTTTCTGCGTCTGCGGCGGATCACCAGGACGGCAAGACCTGCGCCGCCGGCCGCCGCCGCGGCCAGCCCGGGAAGCATCGCCATCGCGACGCCGGTGGGAATGATGCCGTCGCGGGTGTTTAGGAAGGACGTCTTCACATCCTGAGCCATGGTGCCGTTTGCGGCGTCTTCAAAGCCCTCCACGGCGCCGGCTTCGGACTTGTAGTCCTCCGCGTTTTCCGTCACTTCATAGGAGGCGTTCAGGGGCAGGCCCAGCACCGCCACGGACTGGCCGTGCTGCAGGTAGAAGGTCTGCAGGACGGTCCCGTCCTCCCCCGCGGTCAGTTCCGTCACGTTGGCCTTTCCCCGGTTTTCATCGATGGTGGATGCCGTATTGCCGGACACCGCGTCCGCATTGCCGTCGGCGGTGTTTTCGTCGCCGTCGTCCGCCAGGGAGACCGTATACTTATCCCCCGCAGTCAGGCCTTCCAGCTTCAGCGTCAGGGCGAACCACTTGTCCCGGGAGGCCTGGTTGCCCGCCACGTCCTTCCGGAACGTCAAGTCGCTGGTACTGTATTCATTGGTAAAGCCGTCGGTCTTGTCCTCCAGGGCTGCGGCCTGTTCCTGCACGTCGTAGGACCCCATGTCCGTGCCGATCACCACGTCCGCGTCCTCGGTGTGCAGCACGTAAGAGGATATCTGCAGCGTGCCGTTTCCGTCATCCGTCACGTAGACGTCCAGCACCCTGTCCGTGTCGTTGTCGTGCATGATGCCCCTCGCCTCGTCCTCGGCGGAGGCCGTCTCGGTCACGATGTAGCGGTAGATGCCCGGTTCGTCAAAGCTGATGCCGGAAAGATCCACGACGGCTGTCTTAACCGCGTATTTTTCTCCCTTTGCCGTCTCAAATTCCACGCCGTTTTCGGCCGTCAGTCCCTCGGCCCGGGAGGAGGCGGCGCGAGCCACGTCGATGTCGCCCTCCTGCACCGCGTTCACCGTCGTATCCTCCGCGGTGAAGACCGTATCCGTGATCACGGGACTGCCGATGCCGGGCAGCACCTCCATCACCGTGTTGTCGGCCGTGTCCGCCGAACGGGCCTCGCCGGGGGCCGCGGTGTAGGAAAAGGTCACGTTAGGCACCTGTGCCCCGGCCTCCAGGATCAGGTATTTCTTAAAAGTAGTCTCCGTCCCCTCCACGGGGGTGTAAGCCGCTGCCCCAAAGGCAGGGATGGTCTGGCCGGCGGCCAGCATCACGGCTGCCGTCAGCGCCAAAAACTTCGAAAAATGGTTCTTTTTCATGGTTCAAGCTCCTTCATGAATGATCTAAAAGCCCCTCCAGCGGATCACCAGCACCACGGTCCCCAGCAGATCCTCCGCCGGGACCGGGCCCAGTGTCCGGCTGTCCCGGTCATCGCTGCGATAGTCATGCAGCAGAAAGACCTCTCCCTCCTGAAGCGTCAGAGGCAGATCCGTCGAAACACTGTCCGGATCAGTGGGAAAGACCGCCTCCTCCGCCAAAATGCTGCCGTCCACCAGCACGCCCTGGGCCGTGATGTCCACGCTCTGGCCTGCCTGGGCGGCGATCACCCGGGCGACGCGGATCTCCTCCCCGTCCCGGTAGACCGCCAGCTGCCCCGGCTCCGGGGAACGTCTTCCCCAGATCCGGTAGATCACCAGGTCCCCGTCCCGGACGGAAGGCCAGGCAAAATTGCCGTAGTTGATGCGCAGCCCAAAGCAGAGGTTCAGGACAAAGACCAGGGCCGTAGCCGTCAGCCCCAGTTTGATCCCCAGGCGGATCCACTCACGTTTCATCGCCCCTCCTTCTGCCGCAGGCAAGCCCGGCGGCCAGGACCGTCCCCGGCAGAGCGGCCAGCAGGATACGGTCGTTCATCCTGCTATCCGCAGCCGCGGAGGCATCTATGTTGAGCGTCCGGCCTTCCGCCATCAGCGGGCCTCTCGGCCCGAACAGCAGCAGGATGGCCAGGACCAGCAGCATCCATTTATGTTTCATCGCTTACTCCCTGCCCGAATGGGCGGACCACGCAGCCGGAAAGCTCCTTCCGCATGGCAGACGCGCGCGAGCAGAGGGAAGGCCCCATGCACGCGGCAGATCAAACGGCAGTGCCGTCTGTAATACAGGATCAGATCAGTTTGAGTATTTTCCGAGACGGAAAAGAAAAAGTCCGGTCAGAACGACCGGACTCAAGTGTAGCACAGTTTATGGCGGCGGACAAGTAACGAGTGGGTTACATTCTCCGTGCTTTTACTGCTTTTTTCCTGCCTTGCGGGGCTTCAGCTCCGGCGGCAGTTTCTGATAGACGGCGCCGTTCAGGCGGCGTTTCCACTCCTTTGTGGCGGCCTCGATCAGCGAGGGATCGTTGATCAGGTCGATGGCGCCGCCTGCGAGGGCCTTGCCCGCGAACAGCATTGACTTATGGGCAATGGGGCCCTTGCCCTGGGCCGTGGCCTGCCAGGTGTGCATGGAGGTGCCGGCGCACTCCGTGGCGGTGTTGATCTCCGCCGTGGGGGTGTTCCAGCTCACGTCGCCCACGTCCGTGGAACCGGAGCCTTCCACCACATAGGGGAATTCCGGGATCAGGAAATCGTACAGGTAATCGTCCTGATGGGCCGCCACCACCTCCGCCAGGTTCTCGTCCAGGATCACCACCGTGGGCAGGACCTTCTGCCGCAGCTGGATGGACTGGCTCATGGCCTTCGCGTAGGCGTAGTCCTCTTCCGTGAACTTCGGCAGGCCCGCCTGCTCCATGTTCCGGCGCAGCACCTTCTGCAGCGTGGCGTTGGGTACCGTATCCGCCGTGATCTTGTGGACCTCGAAGCTCATGGTGGTGTCCGTCATCAGGGCCGCGCCCCGGGCGATGTTCTTTACCCGCTCCACCAGCGGGAACAGGGTGTTCAGATGGGGCGTGCGCACCAGGTAGATCACTTCGGCATGGGCCTGCACCACGTTGGGAGAGACGCCGCCGGTGTCCGTCACCGCGTAGTGGATCCGGTCCTTCATGTTGGTATGCTCCCGCAGGAACTGTACGCCGGTGTTCATCAGCGTCACGGCGTCCAGGGCGCTGCGGCCGTTTTCCGGCGCGCCCGCCGCGTGGGAGGCGATGCCGTCAAAGGTGAACTTCATCTGCATGTTGGCCAGCGAGCTGTGGGGCGCGGAGGAATTGATGTGGGAAGGATGCCAGGTCAAGGCGCAGTCCAGGCCCTCGAAGACGCCTTCCCTTGCCATGAAGGCCTTGCCGGCGCCGCCCTCTTCACCGGGGCAGCCGTAGTAGATGACCGTTCCCGGGACCTTGGTCTCCTCCAGGTACTTCTTCACCGCGATGGCCGCTGCCAGGGAACCTACGCCCAGCAGGTTATGGCCGCAGCCGTGGCCGTTGGCGCCGGGGATTAGCGCTTCCTTCACGGGGCTGTTTGCCGCCTGGCTCAGGCCAGACAGGGCGTCGAACTCGCCCAGAATGCCGATCACAGGCCTGCCGCTGCCGAAAGTCCCGGTGAACGCCGTTTCGATCCCAGCCACATTGCGGGCCACTTCAAAGCCTTCCTCTTCCAGCTTCGCGCTCAAAAGCTTCGCGGCGTTCTCCTCGGTGAAGGCCAGCTCCGGCACATCCCAGATCGCGTCGGACAGAGCATAGAGCGCCTCTGCCTTTTCATCGATCGCGCTGTTGATCAGTTCCCATTTTTCCATAGATCTTGCTCCTTCCAGAATGACTCCCACGGGAGGCTTCGCCTGCCCCGTTTCCCGTTCATCCTTCCTTTGATACTTCTTTACAGCTGTAAATAAGCATGAAAATGGCGCAGACCGTGAAGATCTGCGCCTTGGTCTCTTATCAGCCCTGTGCCTGGGCGGCGGTGATGGCTACAACGCCGACGATGTCATCGGCCGAGCAGCCGCGGGACAGGTCGTTGACCGGCATGGCCAGGCCCTGCAGAACGGGGCCGTAGGCCTCGGCCTTGGCCAGGCGCTGCACCAGCTTGTAGCCGATGTTGCCGGCTTCCAGGCCCGGGAACACCAGGGTGTTGGCATGGCCGGCCACGGTGCTGCCGGGGGCCTTCAGGGCGGCAACAGTGGGATCCAGCGCGGCATCCAGCTGCAGTTCGCCGTCCACGTCCAGATTCGGATATTTCTCCTTCGCGATGGCCACGGCCTCCTGGACCTTGGTCACGCAGTCAGCCTTGGCGCTGCCCTTGGTGGAGAAGGAAAGCATGGCCACCTTGGCAGGCGCGCCAACCAGGCTCTCGAAGGACTCCGCCGCCAGGGAGGCGACTTCCGCCATCTGCTCCGCGTTCACTTCCGGCATGACGGCGCAGTCCGCGAACACGAACAGGCCGTGCTCGCCGTACTCGCAGTTGGGCACTTCCATCAGGAAGAAGCCGGAAACGCTGCTGATGCCGGGCTTGGTCTTTAAGAGCTGCAGGGCCGGGCGGATGGTATTGCCCGTGGAATGGCAGGCGCCGGAGACGACACCGTCGGCATCGCCGCACTTGCACATCAGGCAGGCATAGTACATGTAGTCGTCTTCCATCTGCTTCTGGGCGATCTCGGGGGTGACGCCCTTCTTGGCGCGCAGCTCCACGAACTTATCGATGTATTTCTGCTTGTTGGGATCGTTGTAGGGATCCACCACCGTGATACCGGTCAGGTCGAAGCCCGCGCCGTTCTTTTCGATCTCTTCGGGGGTGCCGATCAGAACGATCTTGGCCAGTCCCTGCTTCATGATCTTCTCTGCGGCCTCGTAGGTGCGCTTGTCCATGGACTCGGGCAGAACGATGGTCTTAATGTCGGTTTTTGCTTTTGCTTTGATGTCGTCAATAAATGCCATGACGGTAGACTCCTTTCGGATTTGAATTTGGAATACTACCTTGATAATACTTCTCTTTGCATTTTTGGTCAACAATAATCAATTTGTAATCGGGGGCTTTTTGCGCTATGATTCAAACATGAAAGAAAAGCTGAAACGCATCATCACGAACACCTGGAAGATCTTCTCCCAAAAAGAGATGACGGTGTACGCCGGCCATACCACGCTGTACATCGTCATGTCCTTCGTGCCGCTGCTGATGCTGATCACCTCCATCGTGAACCTGCTGCCCTTTTTCAATACGGACGATCTTTCCCACTTTCTGCTGAAGATCCTGCCGGACCTGGACCAGATCCGGGACATGATCCTGAACCTGATCCGCAACATCAGCGGCCAGTCCCGGGGCTTGATGCTCTCCGTTTCCGCCATCCTGTCCCTGTGGTCCGCTTCCCGGGGCGTAGCCGCTCTGCAGAAGGCCATGGCCCGGGTCTACGACATCAAAAACCCGCTGCGCAGCCTCATCACGGTGATCCTCTATACGCTGCTGCTCCTGATCCTGGTGCCGGCCCTGCTGGTCTTCCACCTGCTGGGTGATACCATCCGGGATGCCCTGATCGAACTGATCCCGGATTCCGGCGTGTTGATCGGCCTGATCATGCGCGTCAGCCGGCTGGTCACCCTGGGCGTCACCGTCTTCCTGGTGGTGCTGACCTACACCTTCCTGTCCGGCCGCACCAAGAGCCTGAAGAGCCAGCTGCCCGGCGCCATCTTTACCATGCTGATCGGCGAAGGCTTCTCCCGCGGCTTTGCCTTCTTCATTCCGCGATTCTGGAAGTCCGCCTCCTACTACGGCCCGCTGGCTTCCATCTTTTTAGTGATCATGTGGCTGCGCACCCTGATGACGATCCTGCTTTTAGGCGCGTCCTTAAACCGCGCGCTGGAGGAAGAGCGCGCGGCCCGCGAAGCGCTGGCACTGAATGCCGAGACCGAAGAACTGCTGGCGGATTATGCCGAGGAGGATCAGCCGTAAAAGCAGATACTTTTCGGTTTTTTCGGTAAAGTATCTGCTGTTTCCCTTCATTTTCGCAGTCTGATTACCTTGCTGGATCATAGAAAGCAGATACCCGCCCTGTTTTTGCGGCAAAGTATCTGCTGGATTTTTATCATGACAGACGTTCCCACATGCCAAAGTCCATTTTTCAGCAGATACAAATGGTCAAAACATGGGGAAGTATCTGCTTCATCACCCGGATCCGGGTCCGGGAACGATTCCTGTTCAACACAAAAGCAGATACTTTAACCGGTTACTGTCCAAAGTATCTGCTTTCGTGCCCGTGCAGACCGAAAACTGAGCCTCAAATGCGGCAAAGTCCTGCTTGCCGATTTAAACCGCATGGAGTATACTAAGAAAAGCTCCTTCCCTGCCTCGTATTGAAGTAGGATCTAGGAGCCGAGATACCGGTATTGGATTTCGGCCTGATGGGCGGAGGTTCAGTACCGGTATTCTCTTGCTTTGTGCGAGCAATCATGATACGGGTTAGCGGACAAAACGTGTTGGTGGCTAGTCCCAATAAGTGGGATATTCGGAGGTCCAGTGAAGGTCTCCCTACACCGTATTGGAGTAGGATGCAGGGGCTCTTGTTTTTCTCTGTTGGCTGCCAAACGCAAATACGTCCTAAATAGCCGACCAACGTACGATCCGGAACTGTAATGACAGGGTGCCGAGTGGCTGGTGTCGGCTATTTTCACGAGATTTTCCACAGGTGGCCGACAGATATCCTTAAAACTCCCTACAAGCACTTTATGAATAAAAAGATTCCTAAAGAAATGTCGGCTTGATCTGCTCAAAACCGAGATTTTAGCCGACATCCATGCGCTGGTTTTCCTGGTCTATAAAGAAAACGAGGGGAAGTGTCGGCTATCAGAAAGAAAACCCCCTAAAAAAGCCGACAGAGCCCTTCAGCTATTAAAAAAGCACCCGTCAGGGTGCCTTTTCACAATAAAAAAGCTGCTGACCGGATTTGAACCGGTGACCTCATCCTTACCAAGGATGCGCTCTACCGACTGAGCTACAGCAGCACGTGCAAGCGTTATATTACTATGATGAAATCGAATTGTCAAATGTTTTTTCACTTTTTTTGAAGGAAAAGATCCCCCTTGGACATTGTCCCGGGGGATCCTTCGACTGCGCTCCTTTCAGACGCTCCGCGTGCTGCGCTCAGGATGGCAGGCTCCTACTCCATCTCCCCGGCCATCACGGCTTCGATGTCCTCGATGGTGCGGGGGATGTTCGCGGTCAGGTTCTCGCAGCCGTCCTCGGTGACCAGGCAGTTGTCCTCCAGGCGGAAGCCGATGCCCCACTCCAGCACGTAGATGCCGATGTCCACGCAGAACACCATGCCGGGTTCGATGATATCCACGTCCACGATGTCGTGGACGTCGTAGCCCACGTGATGGGCGCCGCCGTGCCACATGTATTTCCCGATATCCTTGTAGTCGTCCAGCAGACCGATGGCCTTCAGCTGCTCAAAGTTGTATTCCCTGGCCAGACGGTCCACGTCCCGCATTTTCATGCCGGGCCTGATGATGCTGAACATGTGCTGGGATGTATTATAGGCGCACTGGTACAGCGCCCGCTGTTTTTCTGTGAACTTGCCGTTACAGGGCCAGCCCCGGGATACGTCGTTGGTCAGGCCGTCGTACTGGGCTGCCACATCGTTTAAGATCATGTCGCCGTCCTTGGCCTGGCCGGTGTAGGCGTAATAGTGGATGCAGAAGTTGTTGTCTCCGGCGGAGATGATGCTGGGGAAGCCGGGGCTTAAACAGCCGGCTTTGGTCAGGGCGTAGTCGAATTCAGCCTTGTATTCATATTCCCACATGCCGGGCTTCGACGCCTTCATCATGGCCACGATGCCGGCCCGGGTGATCACCGCCGCCTTCCGCATGGCCTCGATCTCGCAGGGCTGCTTGATCACGCGCTGGCGCTTCAGCTGCAGGGAGATGTTGTGGATCTTTACCCAGGCGTACTGCTGCCGCACCTTCGCCGCGTATTTGATGGCCTCGCTGTCCGCGTCGTTCACGCTGTTCTGGTACAGGTCCAGACAGACGTCGTTGTAGTGATCGCTCTTCATGCAGCGGTGAACGTAGCTGTCGAACTGATCCAGATACATGAACTCGGTGATGCCCGCGATCCTTTCCGCCTCGTAGGCTTTCACGCGGCGGCCCGTCCAGCGCTCCGCGTGCTCGTCCGGCGGCAGGGCAAAGAGGATCTGCCTGGTCTGCTCCGGAGTCTTGTCGATCAGCAGAATGCTGTCTTCCTGGGTGATGCCTGTGAGATAGACGAAATTGCGGTTGGCATAGAAGGGATAGGGTTCATCGCCGGTCTTCATCGGCGCATGGCCCGCGAATATGACGGTCAGGGAGTGCTGCGGCAGGGTAGCGATCAGCTTTTCCCGGTTGCCCATGTGGAATTCTCTGTTCATCTGCTGCTCCTTATGGAAGTGGATTGCCGCGGCCGTCCGTGCTCTCGGCCGCCAGGGTCAGCATAGCACAATTGCGGAGCAAATCATAGTGTTGTCTTGCTATTTCTTTGTATTATCCGTCTTTTCAGTCTCCTGTGTGCAGGCAGCCGGTTTTGTCTGCCGCCGCCGCGCTTTTGAACCGGTGTCCCCCGGTCTTGTCTGTCTCAGTTCCGCTTCCGGGCTGTCCTTCTGCTGCCTTTCCCGCCTTTGCTCCGCCTCCCGGCCGATCCAGGCCATCAGCAGATTGACGATCTTCTCCTGTTCTGTCTCGGTCAGTTCCCTGTGCAGGGGGACCCGGTACCACTTGTTCAGGCAGCCCCGGCAGCAGCAGGCCGTCCCGTGCATGGCCTTGAAGACGGGATGTCCCCGCATGGGGGTCTGCTTCCCGTCATTTGCGGGCTCCGCCGGCGCCAGCTTTTGCCGCACGAAATCCCGGGCGTGGCTGCGGATCACGTCCCCGCCTTTTTTCTCCAGATACTCCATGTCTCCGTCATTCAGATGAAATCCGGCCCTGAACCTGGAGCGTGACAGTTTTTCCAGCGCCTGTTCTATGGTCTGCATGATGACCTCATCCTTACCAAATATACACTCTCCTTACCCCTCTCCGCTCTGCTCTTTCCCGCAGGGACCGCTCTTTTCCTAACTGTTTTAGGCGTTCGTCCGTCTCTTCCTTAAAAAACCGTGCTAAATTGCCATTTACACCTTTTTTTCATATTGACACCGCCTGCAAAATTGATTAGAATAATTCGGCAGTTTACAGAATCGTCCGTGTCCGGTTATTTGGTAAACTTACCACTAAGTTGGAGGTGCAGAAATTGGCTAATATCAAATCGGCTAAGAAGAGAATCCTTGTCGCACAGAGGAACGCCGACCGCAACAAAGCGATCCGCTCCAAAGTGAAGACATATGTGAAGAAAGTGGAAGCCGCTGTTCAGTCCGGTGATGCTGCTGTCGCACAGGCCGCCTTAAAGGATGCCGTCGTCGTGATCGCCAAGGCCGCTCAGAAAGGCGTTTACCACAAAAACACCGCTTCTCGTAAGATTTCCAGATTAACCCAAGCTGTCAACAAGATCTCGTAACCGTCATTATAAGATCCTGTGGAAGTAAACAAGCAAAGATCCCCGCAATGGTGTGTCGGGGATCTTTTCTGTTGGAGAAACTCCGAAGGGATCCTTCGACTCCGCTGCGCTCCGCTCAGGATGACAGGCTTTTCCGCTGCGCTCCGCTCAGGATGACAGGCTTTTCCGCTGCGCTCCGCTCAGGATGACTGGCTTTTATCTCCTCCCCAGCTCCGTAATGAACAGTTCCACCGCCAGCTGGTCGGATACGGTTCCGGTCTTGATGGAGGCGTCCAGCTCCGTGATGCGGTCCAGCATTGCCGTCAGCTTCTGCATGGACATCTGCCTCTCCTGCCTGCGGTATTTTTTCACCTGGAAATCCCGCAGCCCCGCGGCCTGGGCAATGTCCCTGTCCGAAGCCCCGGTCTGCACCATCTCTTTCACCGTCATCAGCGCGGCCAGATGCCTGCCGCAGATGATCATCATCTTCAGCGGCGCCTCTTTCAGCGCCAGCAGGTCCGCGTAGATGTCCAGCGCCGCCCGGGTCCTGCCTTCCACCGCCGCGTCCACCATGTCGAAGAGTCGGTCGTTTAAACGCACCGAGCCGATGGCTTCCACGTCCGCCGCGGTCAGCACGCTCTCTTCCGCCCGGTAGGCAATGAGCTTGTCGATCTCGTTGGACAGAGCGTTCATGTCATTTCCCACGCGCTCCACCAGCAGCCTGGCCGCCGCGGGCTGCATGTCCTTGCCGGCGGCTTTCGCCTTTCTCACTGCCCAGCGGCACAGGTCGTCATAGCTCTGATAGTCCAGCCGCGCCCCGAAGCCCCGTTCCAGGACCTTCTTTGTGAAGACCATCCGTTTGTCGATGCTCTCCTCACTGAAGATCAGGTAGGTGGTCTCCGGCAGCTCTTCCAGGGTCTTGACCAGGGCCGAGGCGTCTTTTCCGGAAAACCAGCCGGAATTCTCCACCACGATCAGCCTGCGTTCCGCGAAAAAGGGCATGGTCTGCGCCAGATCGATCACCGCGGAAACGTCGATCCCCGCCCCCTCAAAATAGGCGTAGTTCATCTCGTCGCCGCCGGTGATCAGTTCCTTCAGGCGGTTCCTGTAGCTGCGGCGCAGAAAAGCCTCTTCGCCGTAAAGCAGGTAGATCTGCTCCGGCGTGCCGTTCTTGATGTCGCCGTTCAGTTTCTGACGGATGGCCGCGCTTTCGTCCCGGGCCCTGTCCGCCGCGTACTTCGAAGGTCTGACTGCTGCCATTATTCCTCCACTGTGATGACCTTGATCTGCGGATCGCCGCTCTTTGCCGGCGCCTCCGGTTCTTCTTCGGTCATGTCTTTTCTTCTGCTCAAAAGGTCATACATGCAGGGCATCACCACCAGGGTGGTCAGTGTGCCGTAGGTAAGGCCGCCGATGGTCACCACCGCCATGGGCTGCACCAGGTCGGCGCCCATGCCCATGCCGAAGGCCATGGCGGTCAGGCCCAGGATCGTGGTCAGGGACGTCATCAGAATGGGCCGCAGCCGCAGCCCGGCCGCCTTGACGATGGCCTCCCGCTTTTCCATGCCCTGCCTGCGCAGGATGTTGATATAGTCCACCAGCACGATGCCGTTGTTGACGATGATGCCGGTCAGCATGATCAGGCCGATCATGGCCACCACACTCAGGTCGAAGCCCGTGATGACCAGGGCCAGGAAGCCTCCGGTAAAGGCCAGCGGCAGCGTGAACATAATGATGAAAGGCATCAGCAGGGACTGGAACTGGGCCACCATCACCAGGTAGACGAAAATGACCGCCAGGATCATCATCTTCACCAGCTGTCCCATGGTATCGCTGATCTGTTTATTCTCGCCGGAGATGGTGATCTCGTAGCCGTCCGGCAGGTCGTAGCTGTCCACCAGCTTCTGGATGTCGCCTCCGACCAGGCCGATGTTGTGGTTCTCGTCCACCTTCGCGGAGACGGTGATGGTCCTGCGCTGGTCCACCCGCCGGATGGAGGACAGCCCCTGGGCCCGCTCAAATCTCGCCACGTCCGAAAGTTTGATCTCCGACCTCGTGCCGTCCTGATTTGTGGCGGTGATGGTCATGGAGTAGACGTCAATGGTGTCGAAGGTATCCGCTTCGCCGTCCAGCACCAGCACGGGGAAGTCCTTGCTCTCCCCCGCCAGGGTGGTGGAAGTGGTGGAGGTGGACAGCTTGGCGTAGATCGCCGCGAACACCTGGGCCACAGTCAGATTGTACTTAATGGCCGCCGCTTTGTCCACTATGATGCGCAGTTCCGGCGTGGTGCGGGCCATGCCGTCCGATACGTCGGTGATCCCCTCGATCTGCCCCAGTTTTTGCGCGAAATCACCCGCCAGTTCCTGCAGTCTGTCCATGTCCCTGCCGGAGACCAGCACGGAGACGCCGGAAGCGCCCAGCATGGACATGTCAAAGGTGCTGGTATTGACGGAAAGGGTGCAGTCGATGTCTTCAGTTAGGCGGAGGATCTCCTCCTTCACCTCTTTATTGCTCAGTTTCTGATCCTCTTTCAGGATGATGTAGATGGTCACGGAACGGGAACTGCCGCCCCCGCCCAGATTCAGCCCCATCAGGGCGCTGCCGTTTCCGATCATGCCGCCCACGGTCTCCACGTCGTCGATGGTCATGATGCGCTCGATCACCTGGTCCGAAAGGGCTGCCGCCTCGGGAATGGTGCTGCCCTCCGGCGGCGTCAGGGTGACGGTCACCTGGGTGGTCTCCATGTCGGGGAACAGGGAGGTGCCGTTTCTGTAAGCCAGCCATCCGGAGCCTGCCAGCATGGCCAGGGCCAGCACCAGCACGATGGCCCGGTGGCCCAGAGCCCACTTCACCGCGGCGGAATAGCCTTTGGCCGCGAGACTGTAGCTTCTGTTTTTCTTTTCGCTGATCCTGGTCAGGAAGCCCTTGCCCATGACGGGCACCAGTGTCAGGGCCACCAGCAGGCTGGCCATCAGCGAATAGGTGATGGTCAGGCCCAGGTCGGTGAACAGCTGCTTGGTCAGGCCCTCGGTAAAGACGATGGGCAGGAACACGCAGCAGGTGGTCAGGGTAGAGGCCAGAATGGCGCCGGACACTTCCCTGGCGCCTTCCACCGCCGCTCTGGCCGGCGGAACGCCTTCGCTGCGCATGCGGTAGATGTTCTCCGTCACCACGATGGAGTTGTCCACCAGCATGCCCACCCCCAGGGCCAGTCCGGACAGGGAGATCACGTTCAGGCTGATATGGCTGAAGTACATCAGCGCCACCGCCGCCGTCAGGCTGATGGGGATGGCCAGGGCGATGACGAAAGTGGGACGGATGTCCCGCAAGAACAGGATCAGGATCAGAATGGCCAGCAGCGCGCCTATCAGCAGGTTCTTAAAGACGGAACTCACCACAAAGTCGATGTAGATGCCCTGGTCCATCAGCACGCTGAAGGAAAGGCCGTCCACCTCGCCCTCCAGGGCCTCGAAGCGCGCCTTGATGCTGTCCGCCACGTCGCCGGTGGAATAGCCGGTCTGCTTCTGCATGGTCAGAAGGATGCCCGGTTCCCCGTCGATGGCCGCGTAGACGGAATCCGCGTCGTTGACCAGGACCACGTCCGCCACGTCGGACAGCTTGACCGGCTCCAGGCCTTCCATGTCCAGATCCACGATCACCAGATCGGCCAGGTCCTCTTTCGTAATGAACTTGTCCCCCACGCGCACCAGGATCTGGTTGTCTTCCTCCCCGATGTAGCCCGCGGGCATGGCAAAATTCTGGGCCGTAAGGATCTTGCCCACCATGTCCCGGGTGATCACGCCCAGCAGGTCGGCCTTGTCCATGGCGTCCTCTTCCTGGGTGTCGATCTGCTCCGCTGCGGCGTCCAGCTGTTCCAGCGCGGCCTCCAGCTGGGCTTTGGTGGCCTCCAGCGTCTGCCTGCCCACCATGGCCTGGGTCATGGCCGAGTAGATCTCGTAATAGGCCGAGGACTCGTTCTCGCCTATGGCCGCCTCCGCCTCCCGGATCCCCGCGCTGCCTTCCTCCAGCTGCTTCAGGGTCTTGTTGATGGTCTTTTCGCCCTTTTCGATCTGTTTTAAGCCGTCATCCAGCTGTTTCAGCGTCTTGTTCAGATTCCCCGCGTCCTTCACATAGGGCTTCAGGGTCTTGTCCAGTTCCTTCAGCGCCCCGTTCAGCGTCTCCAGGGCGGTCTCCAGCTGCGCGTGCTGGGTCTCCAGCAGTTCCGGCGTCAGCCCCTGTGCCTTGAAGGCTTTTTCCAGGGTCTTCAGGCTCTGCTCCGTTTTGACGTAGTCCTTATCTTTCTTAATGGCCTTGATGGCCTTCTCTTTTTCCTTATCCGTCAGCTTCGTGCTGGCCTCGATCTCGGCGATGGACTTTTCAAAGCCCTCCATCTTCTTTTTGGCCTTGTTGTAGGCCTTGATCATCTCCTCCAGGTCCTTCAGAGCCTTTTTGGTGTCCTTGATCTGCTTCGTCAGCGTGTCCCTGGCGGATCTCAGCTGTACCAGCATGGTCCTGGTCTGCTGTAGTTCCGCCTTTTTAGCCTGCAGTTCCGAAAGCTTCACCGTCAGCTGGAGTTTGGCGCCTTCCAGCTCCGACTTTTTGGAATCCACCTCGGTGCGGGCCTTGGCCATCTGCTTTGCCAGCTCTTCATTTCCCTCCGAAAGCTTCGTCAGGGCCTCGTCCACTTCCTTTTCGCCGTCGTCCACCTTTTTCAGGCCGTCTTCGATCTCCCTGCGGCCATCCTCCAGCTCTTTTCTGGCGTCCGCGAACTTGTCGCTGACCACCTTCCGGACATTGCCGTTGACCTCCGACAGTTTCTCCTTGGAGATGGTCACCTGGATGGTCTCTGTGACGCCGCCGGAGGCGGAGACGCTGGCCACGCCCTCCACGCTCTCCAGCTCCGCCAGGATGTTGTCCTTCACGTAGTCGTTCAGCCGCGCGCCGGAATAGCCCTCCCGGCTGACGGCGGCCACCATCACCGGAAGCATGTCGGGATTGATGTTGATGATCATGGGGCTGCCGATCTTATCCTCCCAGCCGGCTGCGGTCTGATCCAGTTTTACGCGCATCTCCAGGTTGACGGAGTCCATGTTGGCGGACTCCTCAAACTCCAGGATGACCATGGAAAGATTCTCGGAAGAAACAGAATTGATGCTCTTGATGTTGCTGACCGTTGCCATGGCGCTCTCCACCGGCCTGGTGACGGAGGTCTCCACCTCCTCCGGGCTGGCGCCTGCGAATACGGTCGTGACGATGGAATACGGCAATTCGATGCTGGGCAGCAGGTCCGCGGTCATGTCGGTCACCGACACGTACCCCAGGATCAGCACCATGATCACGCCGACGATCACGGTATAGGGTCTTTTAACACTGAACTTTGGAAACACAGTACCCCTCCAAGTCCTGTTTCAAAACACAGGGGACTGCCAGACTATCTGAAGTCTGCAGCCCCCTCGATTCTTTTGCGTGCTTTAGAATAACTCTCCTTACTCGAACTGGTACGAGATCATGTTGTCCCGGATCCAGGAGATGCAGCCGAAGGCCACGCCGAAGAGCCCCAGTTTAGAGCAGATCAGCCGTTCTCTCACCGGATACCCGGGCGCAGCCAGCTTCTCCACCTTGCTGCAGAGCTTATCCAGAAAGCCCCGGTCGATGATCTGGCCCAAAAAGCCTGCCAGGCAGATGGTGGCGGGATTGAACAGTTCCACCACGTTGTAGATGGCCACAGCCAGATACTCCAGCATGCGGTCCACCGCGGCTTCCACCTCCGGGTCGTTGTACTTGGCGCGGCGGATGATGTCCAGGGCCGCGTCGTAAGGGGAGGTCTTATCGTCGTACAGGGAATCCACGATATACTTCATGGAAGCGAAGTTGTCCAGCTGTTCGTATTTGCCGTCTCCGGTATTCATCATCACATGACCGAGCCGGCCCATGAAGCTGCCGTAGCTGGAGAAAGTCTCCTCGCCCTGGTAAATGTCCATCTTCAGCTTCATGGAACTGTGCAGATAGGCCAGGGAGGCGTTGATGTCCGCGTCGCCGAAATGGACCTCGCCGATGGCGCCGGCAGCGCAGGTGGACAGCACTTCCACCGGAATGTCCTCGAAATGTTCGTTCAGCATCTCGTAGGCGTCCACGTTCTTCCAGTCAGGCAGGGCGGGACGGTCGTCCGGCATCTGCAGCTGGTTGTAGTTCATGGGCATTGCCAGGCCGATGCCCACCACGCCCGCGGTGGTGTCGGCGTATTTCTCCCTGCAGTAGCGGACCATCTCGTCCAGATAGTCCAGGCATTCCTTGGGACTGTATACCCGGGGATCCGTCACCGGCTTTTCAACGATCTGCCCCCGCAGGTCGGTGATGACCACCATGGTGGCCATGGCGGAGATCTCCATGCCGATGATCACGCCGAAGCTCTTGGAGAGCATCAGCATCGTCGGAGGCCTGCCGTTGTCGGCGGAGACCACGCCCTCTTCGTCCACCAGGCCGGTAGCCAAAAGATCTTTGACGCAGTTGGAAACGGTAACTTTGTTTAAACCGGTCAGTCTGGAGATCTCCGCTCTGGAGACCGGCGCTTCCAGAACGATCGTGCGGAATACTTTCTCGAGGTTGAGATTCTTCATCAGTGAAAAGGTCCCACTGGCACCAATGTACGACGGCATGTTTTCCTCCTTGTTTTTTTAGGTCAGACCCTTTAGACAGTAGAAAGATCACTCTATAAAATAAGCTGTGATTCCCCATGATCACAGCCCCGTTACAGCGTGCCTAGCAGGATTCGAACCTGCGACCCACGGCTTAGAAGGCCGTTGCTCTATCCAGCTGAGCTATAGGCACAAAACTCGTAGCATCGAAGATAGTGCTTCCTGCTGATACGAATAAAAAAATCGGGGCGACAGGATTCGAACCTGCGACCTCCCGGTCCCTAACCGGACGCTCTACCAAACTGAGCCACGCTCCGAAGTGAGGGCATCACGCCCTCATACACTTTAACAAATGATTATATCTTTGTCAAGGTAAAAGTATATTATGCGAGTTTTGCCTTCGCAACTTCGGCAAGTTTCGCAAAACCTGCTGCGTCGTTGACAGCCAGATCCGCCAGGACCTTTCTGTTCATCTCGACGCCGGCCTGCTTCAAGCCGAACATGAAACGGCTGTAGGAAAGGCCGTTCATCCTGGCCGCCGCGTTGATACGGGCGATCCACAGCGCGCGGAACTGGCGCTTCTTCTGCTTGCGGCCCGCATAGGAATTGGTGAGGGCCTTCATTACGGTCTGCTTCGCGGTGCGGTACTGTTTGGAACGAGCTCCGCGATAGCCCTTGGCCAGCTTCAATACTCTGTTATGTCTTTTTCTGGCGCCTACGCCGCCTTTGATCCTTGCCATCTTTTCATCCTCCTCTACTGATTAATAAGGCATGAGTTTCTTCATGACCTTTGCGTTGGTCGGATCCGTAATGGTTGCCTTACGAAGATTTCTCTTTCTCTTCTGGGATTTCTTGGTCAGGATATGGCTCTTGTAAGCTTTCATCCTCTTTAACTGTCCGGTTCCTGTCTTGTGAAAGCGCTTCGCAGCGGCTCTCTTGGTCTTATACTTTACCATTGTATTCCCTCCTTTGTTTCTATCTCTTCTGACTAAGGAACATTACCAGACTCCTGCCCTCTACCTTGGGAGGCTTGTCCATAACAGCGATGTCTGCCAGCTTTTCGGCGAACTCGTCCAGCACGTGGCGGCGCTCGTTCATGTGGCTGATCTCACGGCCGCGGAAACGCATGGAGACCTTGACCTTATCGCCGTGCTCGATGAACTTTCTGGCGGCAGTCGCCTTGGTGTTCATGTCGTTCACGTCGATGTTCGGGGAGAAGCGGATCTCCTTGGTCTCGATCACCTTCTGCTTCTTTTTAGCCTCCTTCGCCTTGCGCGCCATCTCATAACGGTACTTGTTATAGTCGATGATCTTGCAGACGGGCGGCCTGGCCTGAGGCGCGATGAGCACCAGATCCATCTCTTCCTTCTCGGCGATCTGCAGCGCGGCGGAGGTCTTCATGATGCCTACCTGCTCCCCGTGGCTGCCGATCAGACGGATCTCCATCTCGTCGATTTCTTCGTTGATCAATACTTCGCTAATGGCTTTATCCTCCTGTAGTACTTAAAAAGGGTGGACGCACAGCATCCACCCGAAACATTCTTCGATAACCCGAGTCGCCCGATTGCGCTGAGGTGAGAGGATACTCTGCTTTTGGTCAATTGTTAGCGGAATGATATTAGCACCGCGCGAGGGCCTTGTCAACCGCTTTTTTCACTTTTTACTGCAGCTGCGCTTTGATCAGCTCCAGGGCCTTGTTCAGGGCGTCCTGAATGCCCGCCGGGTTCTTGCCGCCGGCCTGAGCCATGCCGGGCTTTCCGCCCCCGCCGCCGCCTACCAGGCCGGCGATGCCCTTGATGATGTTTCCGGAGTGGGCGCCGGCCTTCTGGGCAGCGTCGGTGGCCATGGCGATCAGGTTCACGCGGCCGTCTTTGTCGGAGGCCAGCACTACCACACAGTCGCCCAGCTTGTCCTTCAGCTGGTCCCCCAGACCGCGTAGCTCATTCATGTCCACGCCGGGCACGGCCTTGGTCAGGACCTTGATGCCCGCCACTTCCACGGCTTCGCTGCCGGCGTCGCCCATCTTGGAGCGGGCCGCCTCGCTTTTAAGCTTCTCGTTCTCCTGGGACAGGGCCTTGATCTCCGCCTGCATCTGCAGGATGCGGTTCTCCAGGGCGTCGGGGGTGGTTTTGGCAGCCGCCGCGGCACTCTTTAATTCCGTCTCCACGCCGGCGTAGTAGTCCATCAGGCCGCCGGCCGTCAGGGCCTCAATGCGGCGCACACCGGCGGATACGCTGGCCTCGGACAGGATCTTGAAGCACTGGATCTGCTCCGTGTTGCCCACGTGGGTGCCGCCGCAGAGCTCGGTGGAGAAATCGCCCATCTTCACCACCCGGACCTCGTCGCCGTACTTTTCGCCGAACAGGGCCATGGCGCCGGTCTTCTTGGCATCTTCCAGGCTCATCACGGCCGTGCTGACCGCCAGTCCTTCCCGGATCTTCTCGTTCACCAGATCCTCCACCTTCTTCAGCTCCTCGGGCGTCATGGCGGAGAAATGGGTGAAGTCAAAGCGCAGCCTGCCCTGGTCCACTTCGGAACCGGCCTGCTCCACATGGCTGCCCAGCACTTCCCGCAGAGCCTTCTGCAGCAGATGGGTGGCGGAGTGGTTCTTAGCCGCCGCGGCGCGTTTTTCGGTGTCGATGGAAAGCTTCACCACGTCGCCAACTTTGAACAGGCCCTCTTTTACCACGCCGATGTGGCCGATCTTGTCGCCGGGGATCTTGACGGTGTCCTTCACCTCGAACACGTTGCCCTCTCCCAGGGTGATGAAGCCGGTGTCGGCGTGCTGGCCGCCGCTGGTGGCATAAAAAGGAGTCTCGGCAGTGATGATGGTCCCTTCCTCGCCGTCGGTCAGGGCCTGCACCAGCTCGTCTTCCGTGGCCAGAACCAGGATCCGGGATTCGGCCTCCGTCCTGTCATAGCCCACAAAGGCGGAATGGATGGAGGTATCGATGGACTGGAGGACCGTCTCGTCCGCGCCCATGTAGTTGGTGCCCTTGCGGGCATCACGGGCGCGCTTGCGCTGCTCTTCCATGCAGGCCGCGAAACCGGCCTCGTCCACGGTGTCACCCTTCTCCTCCAGGATCTCCCTTGTCAGATCCAGCGGGAAACCGTAGGTATCATACAGTTTAAAGGCATTTTCGCCGGAGAGCACGCTGCTGCCGGCCGCCTTCATTTCGTCCATCATCTCTCCCAGGATCCCCAGGCCCTGGTCGATGGTCTTGTTGAAACGCATCTCCTCTTCGGCGATCTGCTTGTAGATGAAGTCCGCGTTTTCCTCCAATTCGGGATAGCCCTCTCTGGAGGTCTCGATCACCTTGCGGGACAGGTCCGCCAGGAAGATCCCCTGGATCCCCAGCATCCTGCCGTGGCGGGCGGCTCGGCGCAGCAGCCTGCGCAGCACGTAGCCCCGGCCGTTGTTGTTGAACTGGATGCCGTCGGAGACCATGAAGGTCACGCTGCGGATATGGTCCGTGATCAGGCGCAGAGAGATGTCCTTCTTCTCGTCCGTGTGGTAGGCCACGCCGGCCTTTTCCGCCACGGCGTTCAGAAGAGCGCTGATGGTGTCGATGTCAAAGATGGAGTCCACGTCCTGCACCGCCACGGCCAGGCGCTCCAGGCCCATGCCGGTGTCGATGTTCTTATTGGCCAGCTCCACGTAATTGCCCTTGCCGTCGCCGTCGAACTGGGTGAACACGTTGTTCCACACTTCCATGTAGCGGTCGCAGTCGCAGCCTACGGTGCAGGTGGGCTTGCCGCAGCCGTACTTTTCGCCGCGGTCGTAGTAGATCTCGGAACAGGGGCCGCAGGGACCGGCGCCGTGCTCCCAGAAGTTATCTTCCTTGCCCAGACGCACCATGTGGCTCTCGGCCACTCCGATCTCCTTGGTCCAGATATCATATGCCTCGTCGTCGTCCTGATAGACGCTGATGAACAGCTTTTCGGGGTCC
>JAGAEH010000203.1 GCA_017613225.1 Lachnospiraceae bacterium | reverse complement strand
TGTCGTCATCCCCCATGATGGCTTCGATCTCCGAAAGACCGGTGATGTAGAGCAGGCTGTCCATATCGTACCAGCGGGGTTCGTCGTGGGTGGTGTAGGTGGAGTTGCAGCCGGAGGCGTCGTGCATGATCACCATGCCCCCCAGCTCGAACAGCGCGGAACAGACCCCGAAGGTGTCCGCGGAATATGTGCTTAAAATGTGGGCCGTCTGTCTCATCCGATGCACCCCTCGCAGCCCAGGCCCTTCACGGAGATCAGCCCCCGGGTATCCTTTTCGTTCAAGAACGCGTCCTCGATCAGATCGCAGATCTTCAGCAGGCCGGCATAGCCCAGCAGGCCGCCGCCCTGCACCATGTTCACAAAGTGAGCCGTATTGTCGAAATAGGCCGCCTTCTGGCCGATGGCCAGGGTATCGGCCGGCGCGCCGCGGAACACCCGCATCTTGGCATGGACCGTGGGGGAGACCAAAAGCTCCGGCGCGTTCTCCTTCAGCCAGGCCACGTCGTTCTTCTCCTCGCCGGTAAAACCGTCCACGTACAGCCGCGTCACGTTGAAGCCGTGGGCGATCAGCACCCGCGCCAGGGAAGTGGGCCTCGTCACCACGGTGTAGTCGATGGTGATGGGGGTATCCCCCACCAGCTTTTTCAGCTCGGCCAGCCGCTCCTCGCACCGGGCCTTCAGCGCCGCCGCGTCCGGCCGCACCACCCGGTCCTCTCCCACCATCTCACTTATGATTCGGGCAAACAGCTCGATGGTCTGATCGATCTCTTCATATAAGAAGCTGCAGGAAAAGTGATGATGCTCTCCCCCCAGCCGTTCGGACAGAGCCTTCGCCCCGGCCGCCGCCGCGGGATAATAGGTCAGATAAACCGAGCTTTCGGCCATCTCCTGGTACTCCTCGTAGGTCCTGCAGTCCTGGATCTCCCGCACCGTCAGCCCCGCCTGCACCAGCATCTGATACAGCTCGCTCTCCTTGTCCGTGGGCAGATCACCCCCCAGGATCGCGATGGCATCCTTCTTCAGAGTCCGGGGCTTTAGCAGCGAATAGAGCTGGCGGCGCATCAGCTGGTCCGGCGTGAGGCCGCTCTTCCGCATGATGGGGTTCATGTAGCAATCGGTAAAATCGATGTCCGGATGACGCTGCCGCAGCCGTTCGTAGATCATGTCCAGGTCGCAGCCGGTAAAATGATGCACGCAGCTGGTGTAGACCAGCACGGCTTTGGGCTTATACGGAAGTTTTGCCAGTACGTCGCTCACGCCGTCGATCACCAGGTCCTCCATGGTGCCGTCCAGCAGGTTCTCCTCCTTGATCTCCACCGTGGAAAAGCGGTGCTGGGCGTGGATCTCCGCCGCCGTCAGCACCACGCCCCGCAGGCAGCTGGCCGCGCAGACGAAGATCTCGTGGGCTTCGGGCACCAGCATGCCGGTGTGCACGATGTTCCAGGTGCCCCGGGCCGGGCTGGAATACTCCAGGCCGCCGGCGAACGGCGCGGGAAACTTCGCGTCCGCCATCCGGATGGAGACGTCGGAAAAATCATATTCGGTCTTGTCGTTTACTCTTGTCAGCATTATTCTCTCTCCTGTCATCCTGAGCGAAGGCGCTTGCGCCGAAGTCGAAGGATCCCTTCGAGCTGAGCGAAGCCTGCGAAGCAGGCGCAGTCGAAGGATCCCTTCGAGTGACGGGATCCTTCGGCGCTTCGCGCCTCAGGATGACATTTAGCTTTGCGCCTCAGGATGACATTTAGCTTTGCGCCTCAGAATGACATTTAGCTTCGCGCCTCAGGATGACATCCTTTTCACTTGCAGATCTCCAGCAGCGCCGCCGCCAGGGTGCGGTACTCCCCGGCCATCTCGCTCTCCGGGAAGGCCTCCACCACGGTCTGCCCCAGGTTCTCCGCCTCCAACACCAGGTCGCTGCGGGACAGCGTCCCGATTACTTTGCTGTTGATGTCCTGGGCCAGTTCCGCCACCTTGGCGTCCTCGTCACGGACGTTGCGGCGGTTCAGGATCAGACCGCCCAGGCCCGCGTAGCCGCGGTCCTTGAAGTTCTCCACCGCCATGGCGATGTTGGCCGCTGCGTGGATGGCCATGTTCTCGCCGCTGGTGATAATGAACACCTTGTCGGCATAGCCGCCCCGCATGGGCATGGAGAAGCCGCCGCAGACCACGTCCCCCAGCACGTCGTACAGGACCACGTCCGGCTGAAAACGTTCGTAGGCACCCAGCTCCTTCAGCTTATCCAGGGCGGTGATGATGCCGCGCCCGGCGCAGCCCAGGCCGGGAGTGGGGCCGCCGGCCTCCACACAGATCACGCCAGCGGCGCCCACCGCGGTGATCTCCTCCAGGCTGATGTTGTTCCCCTTTTCCCGGACGGTATCCAGAACGGTGGGCAGTTCGATGCCCTTCCGCAGCAGCAGCGTGGAATCCGCCTTGGGATCGCAGCCGATCTGCATCACCTTCAGGCCCTGCTTCGCGTAAGCCGCCGCCACGTTGGAAATAGTGGTGGACTTCCCGATGCCGCCCTTACCGTAAATCGCCATTTTGATCATATCAATATCCTCTGAATCTTTGTTTTATCTATTATTTCACCACCAGCGGGATCACGCTGGTCAGCTTCCTGCCTTCCCGCTCCCGCTCGGTCACCGCCACCTTCACCCCGAAGGACGCCTCGATATTCTCCTCGTTCACCACGTCCTTCGCTCTTCCGAACACCGGCACCTCCCGGCCCATCATCAGCGCGAGATCCGCGTTGTTCACCGCGTGCTCCGGATAATGGGTGTTGAAAATGCAGGCGATGCCCCGCTTCGAGAGCGTCTCGATGGTGTTCAGCACGATCAGCTGGTTCTTAAAGTCCAGTCCGGATTCCGGCTCGTCCAGGATCAGCAGCTGTGGCTCGCTCACCAGGGCCCGGCCGATCAGGGCCATCTGGAACTCGCCGCCGCTCAAAGTGCGGCACTCCCGGTTCTGGAGGTGGCTGATCTTCAGCTCCTCCATCACCCGCTCCGCCGCCTCTACGTCCGCCGCGCCGGGACGGGCAAACATCTTCATGCCGCCGCTGCGTCCCAAAGGGATGCTCTCCAGCACCGTGTAGGCGTTCTGCTGGGCGCTGCGCTGCTGGGGCACGTAGCTCACCAGCCGCCAGAATTCCCTGGCCGGCATGGTCCGGGTCTCCTGGCCGTTCAGCCTGCAGCTGCCTTGCGTAAAGTATAGCATTCCCATCACACACCGCAGAAACGTGGTCTTGCCGCTGCCGTTAGGCCCCAGGACCGCCATCACCTGGCCTTTATCCAGCTCCAGGTCCAAGCCGGAAAAGATGGTCCGCTCCTCATCATAGGAAAATGCCGCGTCTTTTACTTCAAGCTTCATAGCGGTACCTCCCGGAGGAGCGCAGCAGCGAGATGAAGAACGGCGCCCCGATGATGGCCGTCAGCACGGAGATGGGGATCTCCGCCGCGGAGACAGACCGGGCCAGGGTGTCCACCACCACCACGAAGGCGGCGCCGACGCTGATGCTGGCCGGCACCAGTTTCATGTAGTTGCTGCCCCATTTCATGCGGCAGATGTGGGGCACGATCAGGCCGACCCAGCCCACCTGGCCGCACATGGCCACCACGCTGGCGGTCATGGCCGCGGCGCACAGGATGGTGATGATGCGCAGCGCCTTCACGTTCACGCCGGTGGCAATGAGCTCGTCCTCGCTCAGCACCAGCAGGTTCAGACGCCAGCGGATCAGCATCAGGACCACCAGACCGGTGACGATCACCGGCGCGCCGGCCAGGATGTTGTCATAGCCGGAGATGTTCAGGCTGCCCATCAGCCAGTAGGTGATGGCCGGCAGCTGGGACTCCGTGTCCGCCATGAACTTGACCAGGGAGACCAGGGCCGAAAACAGGGAACCGATCATGATGCCCGCCAGGATCATGGCCCCGGGGCCCCGGTTGTTCTTACCCGCCGTGGCCAGCCAGGTCAGGGCCACCGCCAGCACGCCGCAGCCGAAGGCCGCGGCCTGAATGCCGAAAAAGTTCAGGCCGATCAGAATGCCGAAGGCCGCGCCGAAGCTGGCCCCGCTGGCGACGCCGATGGTATCCGGAGTAGCCAGGGGATTGGCGAAAAAGCCCTGCAGCGCGCAGCCCGCGGTAGACAGCCCCGCCCCGCACAAAAGCCCCAAAAGGATCCGGGGGATGCGGATGTTGACGATGGTCTTGTACGTCAGCGCCTCCACCTCCGCGCCGCTGCCAAACAGCTTGCCCAGGCAGCGGAGCACTTCCCCGGGTGAGATCCAGATGCGGCCGATCCCCAGCGCCAGAACAGCTGTCACAACGGGCAGCAGAATCAGGAGCAGGGTGCCGAGGGGCGCAAAGCCGCCGGCAGACGTTCGGTTTTCATGCTTTTTGTCCCGCATTTCAGCCCTTCACGTTGGAATAGGCGATCTTGGAAGACACGCCGTCCAGCTTGCCGATCTTGCCGGACAGAGCGTTGATGGCGTCCTCCGGGGCGTCGATGGCAATGCTGATGATGTTCACGCCCTTCTGCTTGTAGGGCACGCCCATCCGCCCGATGATGTACTCGCCGTAGTCATGCAAGATGGCGTTCAGGCGCTCCGTTGCTTCCTTCTTTTCCACGATCACTGCGATCACTGCGATCCTGCTCATGGTCTCCTCCTAAATACATGTGTGCCCGTGCAGGCACGGTCCACGCTCTCCGGGCTTATCACACAAAAAATCCGCGCCAAAAAGACGCGGTTCCACTATAAAACACGTTATTGGTCCGGTCTTTCACTTCAATGCGATATTTCAGTGTCAGATGACTGCAAGAGATTTATATCACAGGCGGCATACCTTGTCAATGAAGACACGGGGACGGTTCCGCTGTCTTCATTTTGAAGACACAGGGACAGACCATTTTCCTTCCCGCGCTTCCCGTTTTCGTGGTATGATACCAGTTGCAACCGCCGGTTGCGGATCTTCCAAGTCCGCTTTATGGCCTGCAACTGCTCCAGACGATAGGATAAGGGCAACAAAAGCGCAGGAAACACCTGCTGAAGGAGGAACCCATGATCTTAGCAGATAAGATAATCGAACTCAGAAAAAAGAACGGCTGGTCCCAGGAGGACCTGGCCGAAAAGATGGACGTGAGCCGCCAGTCCATTTCCAAATGGGAAAGCGCCCAGTCGGTGCCGGACATGAACCGGATCCTGAAGCTCTCCCAGGTCTTCAGCGTCTCGACGGACTTCTTATTAAAGGATGACCTGGACGTGGATCCCGTCTCCGAGAACGCGCCGCTGCCGGTGGACAGCGACATCGCCGCCCGGCCGGTCTCCATGGAGGAAGCCACTTCCTTTTTAAAGGATAAGGACCTGTCCTCCCGAAAGATCGCCCTGGGCGTGATGCTCTGCATCCTCTCCCCCATCGCCATCGTCCTGCTGTCCTCCGCCCAGGAGGCGGGGCTCATCGGCCTGACGGAATTCCAGGCCACCGGCTTTGGCCTTCTGGCCATCTTCCTGCTGGTAGGCCCCGCCGTGGCTCTCTTCGTGACCACCGGCCTCCGCATGAGCAAGTATGAATACATGGAAAAGGAAAACATCGAGACCAGCTACGGCGTGGACGGCATGGTCCGGGAGCGCCGCGAACAATACCGCCGCACCTTCACCACCCAGCTGGTGACCGGCATCGTGCTGTGCGTCGTCTCCGTGCTCCCCATCTTCGTCACCATGATCCTGGCCGGGGAAGAAGGCTCGAAAAACAGTTTCACCTTTGCCATCCCCGTGGCGGTGCTGCTGGCCCTCGTGGCCATCGGCGTGCTGCTGATCGTCCGCTCCAGCATCGTATGGGGCAGCTTCCAGCAGCTGCTGGAGGAAGGCGACTACAGCCGGGCCAACAAAGAAGAATCCAAGCGCTATGAGCTTTTGACCACCATCTACTGGTGCGCGGTGACCGCTGGCTTCCTGGCCTTCAGCTTCATCACCCAGAGATGGGACCGCAGCTGGATCGTCTGGCCCGTGGCCGGCGTGACCTACGGCCTGGTGATCGCCATCGCCAAGAGCCTGCGGAAGAAGGACTGACCGGACCACAAAAAACAGCGCCGGGGGTCGAAGGATCCCCGGCGTTTTTTATCTTACCTGCTCTATTCTTTCCCGTCCTGATCTTTCCCGTCTTGCTCTTCTTTACTTTCTTTTTCAATGGACGAGCCGACGATAAGTCCCAATACCAGTCCGGCCATCATTCCCAGGCCGACGTTGATGTGCGCGCCTGTCGCGACGGCAACGCCGAGGCAGAGCCCCATGGCCATTCCCTCGGAACCGTAGTTTTCTTTCTTCTCGCTGTCCTTTTTCCTGCCGGCCTCTCTTGCGAAAAATATGGCCAGCAGCACGGCCATGACGATCCACGGCAAAGCCGCGCCCATGAAATCAAGAAAGCCCTCCATCTCCGTCATCTCCTTTCTGCCTTGGCACGGCGGCTGTCTGTCAGCACGCCATCGCAGTCTCTTCCACCGCGATGGCAAGCGCCCTGGTGATGTCCTCCAGTTCGAACACCGGCGTGCCCTCCGGGATCTCCGCCTGCATGTCGGTGCTGGCCGGCACGTGGATGAAGCCGCCGATCATGTCCGGATACTGATGCTCGATGGCATACAGCAGGCCGTACATGATGTTGTTGCACACGTAGGTGCCGGCGGTGTTGGACACCTGAGCCTTGATGCCGGCTTCATTGATGGAGGCCACGATGGCCTTGATGGGCAGTCTGGAAAAGTAAGCCGCGGGACCGTCGGCCCGGATGGGCTCGTCCACCGGGCAGGCGCCGGAATTGTCCGGGATGCGGGCGTCATTGACGTTGATGGCCACCCGCTCCGGGGTGACGGCAGGCCGTCCCTGGGCCAGACCCACGCAGATCACGGCATCGGGCCTCAGTTCTTCCACCGCCTGCAGCAGCTCGTCGATGGCCCGGCCGAACACCACGCTGATCTCCTTTTTATGCAGTTCCACGCCCTCCGGGGCGGGAACATTTTTCACTGCCTCCCAGGCGGGATTGAGGCTCGCATTGTCAAAGGGCATGAAGCCCGTGATCAGGATCTTTTTCATGTCGCTCCTCCGTATGTTCGCGCGGGACGCGGCCGGTCATTTCCGGCTCCAGCACGCTGTTCATCAGCTCCATGTCATCACTTTACTCCATCTCCCGCGGTTTGACAATAAGGGCGGCCCCCGATTATAATAAGGAAAAACCTGCACGCGGGAGGTCCCACATGTTTTTAGAGCACATGAACTATCTTCAGGTGGAAGAATATCTGGCACACGACGACACCATTCTGATTCCCATCGGCAGCCTGGAAAACCACGGCAAGCACATGCCGCTGGGCACCGATACCCTGATCCCCAACAAGATCGCGCAGCTGATCGAGCAGCGCTGCGACGTGGTGATCGCGCCCACCATCAATTACGGCGCCACCGACGACCTGGAGGGCTTTACCGGCACCGTTTCCATCGGCGTGGACGGACTGATCCGGCTGCTGAAGAAGATCTGCGGCAAATTCTACGATTACGGCTTCCGCCGCTTCCTGATCCTGAACGGTCACGGCGGCAACTCCAAATCCATCGACTCCGTCGGCCAGTGGCTGTACAAAAAAGGCGCTTACCTGGCGCGTCTGGACTGGTGGCTGATCGCCGGCGAGCTTCGCCCCGAGTGGCGCGGCGGCCACGGCGGCGGCCTGGAGACCGCCGGTATCTACGGCGTGGATCCTTCCCTGGTCAAGACCGAATACCTGGAACTGGGCGAAGGCATCCGCAACGACGTCTCCGACGAACTGCCCTCCGGCAACTGGACCAACGTGGTATTCAAAGGCGCCAACGTGCCGATCCCCCGCCGGGTCCGCAGCATCACCGACAACGGCTGGCTGGCCCACGGCATGGCCACCGACCCGCCCACCAAGGCCACCCTGGAGTGGGGCCAGGAGATGCTCCCCGTGATGGCCGACTACGTGGTGGAATTCAGGGAAGCCCTGAAAAGAGCAGAGCTGTCGGAGAGGGTGAAGTAAAATAGAAAAGAACACACAGGGACGGTCCTTTTGTGCTGCATCAGCACAAAAGGACCGT
>JAGAEH010000202.1 GCA_017613225.1 Lachnospiraceae bacterium | reverse complement strand
TCAACACGGTCATGGCCACCGCCTTTGACCTGCTGCTGAATACCGTATTCTACATCATGGCGGTCTGCGTCATCATGGGAGCCATCTCCGAACTGCTTTCGGAGTTCGGTTTCGTCACGCTGATGGACCGCATACTGCGCCCGCTGATGAAGCCTCTGTTCGGCCTGCCCGGCGCGGCCTCCCTGGGCATGGTCAGCACTTTCCTTTCGGATAATCCGGCGATCCTGGCCCTGGCCGGCAACTCCAACTTTAAGTCCTATTTCAAGGCCTATCAGTTTCCGGCGCTGACCAACATCGGCACCAGCTTCGGCATGGGCCTGATCGTCTGCACCTACATGCTCAGCCTGACCACCATCACCGGCCAGTCCTACGGCATGGCGGTAGGCGCGGGCCTGCTGTCCGCGGTCATCGGCGCCATCGTCAGCACCCGCATCATGCTGGTATTTACAAGCAAAGCCTACGGCAGGGAGCTTACGGCGATGGAAGCCTTCCCTACGGCAGAAGATAAGGAGGTGGGCCCGGTGGAAAAGGGCATGCGTCCCGTCCGCGTAGGCGGCGTGGGCAGCCGTGTCCTGGGCGCGGTACTGGACGGCGGCATGAGCGGCGCCCGACTGGGCACCAGCATCATCCCCGGCGTACTGGTCATCTGCACGCTGGTCATGCTGCTGATGAACGGCCCTTCCGAAAGCGGCGCCTACACCGGCGCGGCTTACGAGGGCGTCAACCTGATCCCTTCCCTGGCGGAGAAGCTGGAGTTCATCCTGAAGCCTCTGTTCGGCTTTTCCAGCACCAAGGCGGTGGGCGTGCCCATCACCGCGCTGGGCGCCGCAGGCGCTGCCATGGGTCTGACCTCCGACCTGGCCCACAAGGGCATGCTGAGCGGCGGCGACGTGGCGGTGTTCACGGCCATGTGCATGTGCTGGAGCGGCTACCTGAGCACTCACACTTCCATGATGGACAGCCTGCACTGCAAGGAGCTGACGGGCAAGGCCATCCTGTCTCATACCATCGGCGGCCTGGCCGCAGGCATTTCGGCCCACTGGATCTTTGTGCTGTTCTCCATGATCTGGGGATGACCGAAACAAACCGCCCTTTACTTTTTGTCCGCGGTTGATTAAAATCAAAGGGACAACGCGGAAGGGCGGATCCAAAAGAGAATACCGGATGATGACATCAGCCCGCGGGGATCTTCCTTGCGGGCTGTTCGTGTATAAGGGACGTTTCCCTATACACGCGTGCATGGGGGACGTTTCCCTATACACGGTCACGTACGATGAGGACGGCAAATGCCGGATAATGCGGAGGGACGACATGCTTCTGATCAAAGATAAGATGACAAGAAACGAGATCGCGATGGCGCTGGAAGCGGCGCGGTTAAAAGGCCTTTTCGGCAAAGAGGTGAGATTTCCCGCGGCGGGGATCGACGGAGACGAGCCCGTCCCGGAGGGCCCGGAAGCGCTTCGCGCCTGGGCCGGACCGGAGGTGAGCGCCGCGCCTGCAGGGGAAAAGCCGGAGCATCCGGACACGCTGTTCGATCTGGACGGCAGGGGCAAAAAGGGCCTGGAGACGCTGTTTACCGCGGGCAGGATCCTGAAGGATGAGGACCACGATTTCCTGCCTGATGCCATGGACGTGAGATTCGTCCTGCCGGAGGCGCCTTCCGCCTCCGTGGTGGCAGCTGCCTGTGATCTGGCCTGCCGTCTGGGCCAGGAGACCACCGCCTTTTGCGGCCCTGTCCTGGCGGAGGAGGGCTATAAAGGCAACATCATAGAGTTCATTTCGGAGGGAGCGCCGGCCATCCGCTGGAGCGAGGCTGACGGCGCGGTGAAGATCACCGTCACCGGTGACGGCAAACCTCTGGAGGACTTCGCATCGAAGCTCTGCGGAAGCTTTCCCGCCATCAACTGTTTTGACAGCTGGACGGACTTTTTGTGCGGGCTGCGGGAGGACTTCGCGATGCTCCGCCCCGACGGACAGCTGGCCGCGCTGAAGGCCCTGGGGGAAAAGGCAAAGGACAGTACGGCCTACGTCGGATACGGGCTGAAGGAGGTGCAGAAGCTGGCCTTTCCTTCGGTGGATTTTAAAAACTATAAGGATGGGATCCCCGTCTATACAAAGACTTATGACCTGCCCTGGGAGGTGGACGAGTTCCGGGACCTGCTGGAGCAGAAGCTCTACTCCGTGATCAAGGCGGGGGACGTGGTGGAGCTCTATGGCGCCTTAAGCGAGGAGCAGGAACTTCGGGAGCAGCTGCTGGAGGAAGTGCTTCAGAAGGTGGGGAGCCTGGGAGGCTTCGTCATCGGCATGCAGCTGGTGGACGCCTACAAACAGGGCCTGTCCTGGATCCGGGAGGTGGTGCTCCCCGCCGTGAAAGAGAACGGCGCCGACCGGGTGGAGATCACCTTTAAGCCTTTCCTTCCCGAAGGAGAGAAGGACTGGCGGGACGAAAACGGCGCGACGCCCAACAAGATCCGTCTGCTGGAGAATACGCCGGACAAGTGGTTCGACCTGCCCATCCGCTATCTGCAGGAGCTCTATCCCGTGGAGGACATGATCGTGGAGGAACTGGGCGTCAGCCGCGAAAACGTGCGGTTCACCGCCTATGAAGGCGAAGAGGACGTCACCTATCTTTTCAAGGCTTTCAAAGACGACAAAGTCAGCTACAGCGGCACCTACAAGTCCGTCTGCGGAGAGCGGCCCTTCATGGACGAGTATCCCCAGCTGGGAAAGGTCCATCCCTCCACCGGCTATGTGCTGGCCAAAGTGAACGGGGAGACGGTGCTGGACGCCCGGATCCGGACGGATCTGGAGACGGTCTGGGACGTGTTCCAGGCCGAGGTCCTGCCGGACTGCCGTCGCTATGTGGAGCAGGAATACGAAGGCCGCCTGTCGGTGAAAGAACCGCCTTTCTTTAAGGAACTGCGTCTGGACATCACCCTGAGCGAGACGGAATACCGGCCCGGCAGCCGGGAGGACATGGTATCTTCCCTGAACGCCCTGCACGAGGACCTGTATTTTTCCGGCACGGACTATTTCAAATATCTGGGGCAGCAGAAGGGGGACGGCGCCTTTGACGCGCCGGGCCTGATCCTGCCCGACATCCATAAAGGCGAGGGAAGACCGCAGTTCACCGTGACGCTGACCCGCCAGCTGCGGGAGCGTCCTTCCGTGGAAAAAGACGGCAGGGTGCTGCGCGAAGCGGGAGAGCGGAAGCAGACGGAAGCCTGGATCTCCGCCGTCGAGCTGGATGAAAACGGACTGTGCGTGACGGTTCAGACAGAGGGGACGGCCCCCGGACTGCTGAAGGCCTACGCGGAACTGCTGAATGCCGGCCTGCTGTCGGTAAAAGACCGTTTCGACGCGCCATGCCGCATCCGTTTCGCGGATGAGGAGGGAGAGATCTTCGAAGCTCTCTGCCGGCCTGCGCTGAAACCTGAAAAGACGAAGCGGATCGAAGACGTCGACATCCACGAGGGCGAAGTGATCAGCTATGAGACCTGCCTGCGTATCCTGGAGGAGCTGAAGCAGATCCCCGGGCTGGAAGTCTTCCCCGCTGCGGAGAGCTACGAGGGACGGACCATCTACGGCGTGTGGCTCACGGATCCTGAAGCGCCCAGGACCACCCTCACCAGGCGGCTCTCGGCCCTGCCCAGCATGTACGTCAACGCCAGGCATCACGCCAACGAGGTCTCCAGTACCAACGAGGCCTTCATGCTGATCCGGAAGCTGCTGACCGACCCGAAATATAAGGATCTGACGAAGCGCATGAACCTGGTGATCGTGCCCATGGAGAACGTGGACGGCACCGCCATCCACACCAGGCTCTCCGCGGAGCATCCCAACTGGAAGCTGCACACCGCCCGCTTCAACGCGGTGGGCAAGGAATTCGCGCTGGAATACTTTGCCGACACCCGCCTTTCCACCGAGGCGCTGGCCATGTCCAGGATCTACCGCAGGTTCGTCCCCGACGTCATCGTGGACAACCACGGGGTGCCCAGCCACGAGTGGGAGCAGCAGTTTTCCGGCTATACCTCGCCGGCCTACAAGGGCTTCTGGCTGCCCAGGTCCCTGCTGTACGGTTACTTCTGGTACGTGAAGGAAGACCCTTATCAGAAGGCGAACCTGCCCATCAATAAGAAGCTGGAGGACGTGGTCGCCGACGCCATCGGCGCCGATCCGGAGATGGCCCGCTGGAACCGGGAGTGGGCCGCCCAGTTCGAAAAGTACGCCCACGCCTGGATGCCGGCCCTGTTCCCGGCCAACTATTACAAAGAGATGATCAACTATTGGATCCCCTTTAGCTGGATCCCCAGGCATCAATACGCGTCGGTCTGCTATCCCTGGATCACCTGCGCCTTCTATACCAGCGAAGTGGCGGACGAGACGGCCCAGGGGAAGTATCTGGACCTCTGTGCCAGGGCCCATCTGACCCACGATTTGGCCATCATCGACACGATCCTGGAGCTGGAGCCGGAGACGGAGCAGGCCCTGGAGATCCGCGGGGACAGCATCTTGGCCGTCAGCAGAAGGCACAGGCCCCTTTCGGCGGAATGAGGCTAGCGCGGGATAAGGCAGATAATGAACGTCCGTAAGGAGAATTGACACAGATGTATAAACCGGGAAAACGGCAGGTGGCCAAGGGCCTGATCCCCCAGCGGGACGCCTTCTTCAATGAAAAAGGATATGAATACACGCTGTACATGGGAGAGCATGCCCTGCTGGCCCAGGCCCTGCAGAACTGGCTGGAAGCGGAAAAGATGCACAACGTGGGCTGGCGCAATTACGACGATGAGCCTCCGGCCTTCGTTGTGGGCGGAATGGGCTGGAAGTTCGAGATCCACCGCACCGGAAAACAGGACACGGCGGTGACCTACGCCGCCTTTTTCTCCAAATGGGAGAGCACAGGGAACGAGCTGACCCTGGGCGACGACATGAACCGGGTCATGACCGCTTTTGAAATGATCCTGCTGGGATTCGACCCCCTCGCCTGGGTGCGGGAACTCCCCCAGGAGCGCCATGTGACCAACGGGATCATGTCCCGCCCGGAGATCTGGGAAGGCAAGTGGCCGAACACCGGGCTGACCATCGAGGCCGCGGCGGCCCAGGGGCTGACAGAGGGCTATCTGGCGGACCGACTGAACGCCATGGGCTTCGCTGCAAAGGGCGGAAGTCCGCTGGCGGCCGCCTATAACGTGCCGGAAAATCCCATGATCACGGCGCGGGTGAAGAAGAACCTGGAACGGGAAGAGCAGGCCCGCCTGGAGGCGGAGCAGAAGCGCCGGGAAGAAGAGCAGGCCCGCCTGGAGGCGGAGCAGAAGCGCCGGGAAGAAGAGCAGGCCCGGATGGAAGAGGAGCGGAAGCGCCGGGAAGAGGAGCAGGCCCGTCTGGCGGCGGAGCAGAAACGCCGGGAAGAAGAGCAGGCCCGCCTGGCGGCGGAGCAGGAAGCCCGTAAACACTGCGCAAACTGCGGCGCGGAACTGAAGCCGGGAGCGAAATTCTGCCACAGATGCGGGACCGCGGTGGCTGCCATGGCGGAAATGTCCGCGGAGGGTCTTGCCGATAGTAAGTCTGCGGAAAGCAAGCCTGCGGAGCCCTCAGCGGAAAGCAAGCCCGCGGAGGCACCCGCCCAAAGCAGACCCGCAAAGTCCCCTGTTTTGAAGAAGTATCCGCCGGTGTTTATCGTTGAAGTCGGCGAATCTCTGGATCCTTTCATCCACGCGCGGATCGATGAGAATAAAAACCTGATCCTGGAGCCCCAGGACCACAGTGTGACGGAAGTGCAGCTGGCGGGCTTCTTTGCCGACGCCAAAAGGGACGGACAGGAAAAATACGAGAGAGTGGTGAGCAGCACCTCCAATCACGACAACTACCTGTACGTCACCGACTCCCGCATCGCGCTGATCAACCGCAAGTACAACAAGCAGGAAGCCGGCGGCTGGCACGGCTACGGCAGTCTGTCGGCCATGGCGGTGGCGTCACTGATCAACGCGGGGGAGAAGGCCATCAAGGCGGCCCAGAGGAAGGACAAGTCCATGGCGGGGCACATCCGCTATGAATGGATCAACGTGGTGGCCTACAGGCGCAGGCAGAAGATGATGGAGCACGCCAGGGTCCGCATCCTCTACAGAGACCTGGAAAAGACCCTGTGGAACGTCACGCTGGAGCTTACGAAAGACACGGATCCGGAAAGGCTGGCCAACGACATCCTGCGCCGGGTCGCGGCCTATCACGCCGCCATGAAGGATACGGCGGACAACGGCAAAAAGATGAACGAATTCATCGAGACTTACCGCTCGGGAGCCGGGCGCATCCCCGCGTCAGGGGATCCGGACAAATTCAGTTTCGTCTCCGTGCCGGAATTCTACTTTGCCAGCAAGGGCCGGGAGTTCCGGCCCGAGATCTGAATCCGGAATAGATCAGAATAATATCAGGAAAGAAACGCGGTCCAGTCTTCCGGAAACGGGGCCTCGACATGTATTTTCTTTCCGGAAAAGGGCAGGATGATCTCTGCGCTGCGGCAGTGCAGCATGGCGTGAGTCTTGTCCTTTTCACCGTTTCCGTACAGCGGGTCCCCCACCAGAGGATGGCCGATATGGGCGAGGTGAAGGCGGATCTGGTGCGTCCGCCCGTGCACGATATGGACAGAGAGCAGGGAGCAGTCCCCGGGAAGCCCCGGGACAGTGCCTTCGGGAACGGCACCGGACCGTCCTTTTATCACAGCTTCAGTTTTGTAGTAGGTCTGCGCCGCTCCCCCTTCGCTGTTTATGCACTTCTTCCCCAGCGCGGCGGGATCCGCGGCGATGGGCAGATCGACGCAGCCCTCCGGAGGGGCGGGAATGCCTTCCGACAGCGCGTAGTAGGTCTTCAAGACGGCGCCGGGCTTTGCCAGCAGGGCAGCAGCCTCGGCGCTTTTGGCGAACAGGGCCAGTCCCGACGTATCTTTGTCCAGCCTTCCTATGGGCCGGACGGCGAAATGATCCCCCTTTGCGGCGGCATAAAAGGCCACCCGGTTCGCCAGCGAATCCGTGTAGTGACCGTGGGCGGGATGGAAGACCAGGCCGCTGGGCTTGCCGACCGCCAGGACGTTTTCATCCTCGTAGAGGACGTCCAGATCCGGAGGACAGGATCCTTTCAGCAGTTTCGAAGGATCGCCGCGGTCCAGCCCGACCTCCAGCCGGTCGCCGCAGCGCAGGAGAGCGTTCACCCTGCAGCGGGCGCCGTTTAGGAGAAGCCCTTCCGGCCTGAATTTCAGCGAGGCGATCTGCCGCCTGGAGAGTCCCAGTTCCCTGCGGAGAAAGAAGTTCAGCGTCTTGTCATGATATTCGTTTTTAATTATAAAAATACTGCTCACATAGACAGTATAGCATAAAACGACAGATAAAAGACAGTAGGGAAATACCTGACGCGGCATACACGCATTAATATAGGAAAATAGAACAAATTGTCAGAATACAGGTATAGTTGTCCGGGGAATTTCAACTTGACAGAAGGCCCATATGTTATATAATAAACTCAAATTACTATAGAGGGGAATTATTGCCCTCATAGGTTTATGTGTTTTTAGGCCAAGGGCCGTTTCTTTCGGAAAATGGGAATGACAGCCGGTCTTGTAACAGACCATGTAATAAGAACGGATGCGTTCCATTTTTAATAAAAAAGAGAGGAAGGAAAACATGAAAAAATCTCTGAAAAGCATCCTGGCTCTGCTGCTGGCGGTCGTTCTGGGTCTTTCCATGGTAGCTTGCAGCGGCGGTGGCGAAACCACTACTGCAGCACCTTCGGAAGCTCCTGAAACCAAGGGCACGGAAGCCGACACCCAGGCCGAGTCTCAGTCCGGCAGACATGAGTCCAGCAAGGACACCATCGTCATCGCTACCGCGAACGAGACCCCCAGCCTTACTTCTGTTGAGCATAACGCTGTAGCTGGCTCTTACATGAACAAGCTGACGTTCAGCACTCTGTTCGATACCGACACAGATCTGAAGGTCTATCCTGTTCTGGCTGAGTCCTACGAAGTTAGCGAAGACGGTCTTGACTGGACCATCAAGATCAAGCAGGGCGTTAAGTTCCACAACGGCATGGAAATGACCTCCAAGGACGTTGTCCGCTCCCTGAAGCTTTGCGCCGAGAGCTCCAATACCGCCACCTATGGTACTGCTGCCAACTGCGAAGCTCTTGATGACTACACCATCAAGATCCACACCGATGTTCCTTACTCCGGCATGCTGTATGACCTTTGCCATCACGGCAATGACATCCTGCCTGCAGAGCTGGTAGACGGCGGCCACAACTTCAACGAGGCCCCCATCGGCACCGGCCCTTACAAGTTCGTGAAGTGGAACCTTGGTGAATCCCTTGAGTTCGAAGCTTTCGAAGATTACTTTGCCGGCGCTCCCGCCATCAAGCACATGATCTGGAGAATCATCCCTGAAGGTTCCTCCCGTACCATCGCTCTTGAAGCTGGCGAGATCGACGTCATCATCGAAGTTGAAGCCAACGACATCACCCGTCTGCAGGAAGATGACGGCATCGATGTCTTCGTAGGCACCGGCACCAGCCACAACTTCATGCTGTGCAACACCGAGAAGGCTCCTTTCAACAACGAAGAGTTCCGCCTGGCTTGCCAGTGCGCCATCGATAAGAATGCCTGCGTGCAGGTCGGCCAGAACGGTTTCGCAATGCCTTGCGATTCCCTGCTGCCCATCGTGTTCCCCGGCACCACCACCGACGGCATGGAGACCTTCAATGTTGAAGCTGCCAAGAAGCATCTGGAAGCTTCCGGCCTGAAGCCCGAAGAGTGCACCTTCAATCTGGTCTGCTCCGATGATGCCAAGGAGCGCCTTGGCGTTGTTATCCAGGACAACCTGAAGAACAACCTGGGCATTACCGTCAACATCGAGCGCCAGGATCTGGCTACCTATCTTGAGACCTCCCGTATTGGTGATTATCAGGCAGCTCTGGGCGGCTACACCGCTTCTTCCCTGCTTGCTTACATCAAGGGTGTATGGCATTCCTCCAACATCAATGCCTCCAACAAGACCCGTACCAACGATCCTCAGGTCGACGCCTGGATCGAGGCATATGCCAACAGCTTCGATGCTGATGAGCAGGCCAAGATCGCTACCGAGCTGAACACCTACCTGAACCAGCACTGCTTCCAGATCCCTACCTATCAGGGACAGGTCACCCGTGCTTACGCTTCCAACCTGAAGGGCTTCAAGGTAAGTCCTTCCGGCAACCATTGGTGGGAGGAGTGCTACTTCGAGTAATTCGATTACTCTGAGACAGCACCGAAAACCCTGACCACCACGCCCCGGCCTGCTAAGGCAGGTCGGGGTGTTCTAAATAAGAAAAGAGAAGGGATAGCTACTAATAATGATCAAATTTATAATTAAGAGATTGTTGGCATTGATCCCGGTCATCATTGGCGTCACGTTCATGGTCTACTTCATCATGAGCCTGGCTCCCGGCGATCCGGCTCTGCTCCTTCTCGGAGATGACGCGACTCCCGAACAGATCGCCGCGCTCCGCGAGGAAATGGGACTGGATCAGCCCTTTATCATTCAGTACGGCAGGTACATGGTCAATCTGTTCAAGGGCGATCTGGGTACTTCCTACAAGACCAAGAACGCGGTTTCCGCCGAGGTCTTCTCCCGTTTCCCCAACACTTTGATCCTGGCCGGATTCTCGACATTGATATCGATCATACTAGCCTTGCCACTAGGTGTCTTTGCCGCGGTCAAACAAAACTCATTGTTTGACACGATCAGTATGGTAATTGCACTTTTGGGTGTATCAATACCTATCTTCTGGTTCGGCCTGCTGTTGATACTGTTGTTCGCTTTGAAACTGGGCTGGTTCCCCGTCTCGGGCTTCAACGACGGTATCAAGAGCTTACTGCTGCCTGGCCTGGCACTGGCGTTCCAGCATATGGCAGCCATTGCACGTACGACTCGTTCCAGTATGCTTGAGACGATCAGACAGGACTATATCCGTACAGTCCGTGCAAAAGGCCTTCCGGAAAACAAGGTCATTACCAGACACGCTCTGAAGAACGCCCTGATCCCTACCATTACCGTTATCGGTCTTCAGATCGGCGGTATGATGGGCGGTTCCGTTCTTACCGAGTCCGTGTTTGCCTGGCCCGGCATCGGCCGTCTGATGATCAACTCCATCCAGGGCCGTGATACCCCGATGGTGCTGGGCTGCATCCTGATGTTCTCTATCACGTTCTCTATCATCAATCTGATAGTAGATATCGTCTATGGCTTTGTGGATCCTCGAATCAAAGCCCAGTACAAGTAGGGAGGGATAGAGATGGCTAAGAAAAATACAGATATTAAGAAGAGCAAAGGCTTGTTCGCGGAGGCAATGGTTCGACTCCGCAGAAACAAAGGCGCCATGATCGGTCTGGGAATCTTCCTTGTGATCGTCCTCATTGCCCTGCTGTCACCGGTGTTCTTTGACTATGAAACAGATGTTATCAAGCAGGACTACTCCCAGGTAAAACTGGCTCCCTGCAGTGATCACGTCTTCGGAACGGATGAGTTCGGCCGTGATATCCTGGCCCGTGTCTGCTGGGGAAGCAGAGCATCCCTGGCGATCGCCGCGATCGTTACCGTCATCGCTCTGACCATCGGCGCCGTACTTGGCTCGCTGGCCGGATACTACGGCGGGAAAGTAGACATGGTGATCATGAGAATAATGGATATATTCATGGCAATCCCGGGCATGCTGCTTGCCATCTGCATCGTGGCAGCATTGGGACCCGGTACCGAGAAGCTGTGCATCGCGCTGACGATCTCCTCGATACCGTCCTTCTCCCGTATTGTCAGAGGCGCCGTTCTTACGGTGAGAAACTCCGAATATGTCCGCGCTGCCACTGCCATCGGTTCCAAGGACATGCACATCATCTTCAGTCACGTTCTGCCTAACGGCCTGGCTCCGATCATCGTTCAGACCACTCTGCGTTTCGCGACGATCATCCTGTCCATCGCCGGTCTGTCATTCATCGGCCTTGGCATTCAGGCACCGCAGCCCGAATGGGGCTCCATGCTGGCCAATGCCAGAAGCTTTATCCGTGACTACAGCTACATGTGCGCTTTCCCCGGCCTGGCGATCATGATCACGATCCTTTCGCTGAACCTGCTGGGTGACGGTCTGCGCGACGCGCTGGATCCGAGACTGAAGTAAGGGAGGCCTGAGAATGAGCGAAAAGAATTTAAAAGTTGACATCAAGGATCTGAGCGTAGAATTCCGCACGGATTATGGTATCGTCAAAGCCCTGAACGACATGGACGTCGAGCTGGAAGAGGGCGAGACCCTCGGCCTCGTGGGCGAGACCGGTGCAGGCAAGACCACCACGGCCCTGTCCATGCTCCGCCTGATCCCTAATCCCCCCGGCGTCATCACCGGCGGCAGCGTTACGATCAACGGCAAGGACATCCTGACCCTTCCGGAAAAGGACATGCTGGACATCCGCGGCAATGTCGTGGCACTGATCTTCCAGGATCCCATGACTTCCCTGGACCCTGTTATCACGGTGGAAGAGCAGATCGCGGAGGTGGTCGAGCTCCATGAAGAGGGCGGCCATCAGCATGCTCGGGACAGAGCCCGCGAGATGCTGGAACTCGTCGGTATCCCCTGCGAGCGCGGCAAGGAATATCCTCATCAGTTCTCCGGCGGCATGAAGCAGCGCGTGGTCATCGCCATCGCCCTGGCCTGCACGCCCGAGATCCTGATCGCTGACGAGCCCACCACCGCTCTGGACGTTACCATCCAGGCACAGGTGCTGGAGATGATGCGCGACCTGCGCAACAAGTACAACACGTCCATGCTGATGATCACCCATGACCTGGGCATCGTGGCTGAGATCTGCGACAAGGTTTCCGTCGTCTATGCCGGCCATGTCATCGAGCACGGAACACTGGAAGATGTGTTTGACCATACACGTCATCCTTATACTGAGGGCCTGTTCAACTCGCTGCCCAACCTGGAGAACAGATCGGAGAAGCTGAAACCCATCAAGGGTCTGATGCCCGATCCGTCCAACCTGCCTCCGGGCTGTGCGTTCTGCCCTCGCTGCAACTATGCGCTGCCTATCTGCGAGACTGAAAAGCCGCCGAGATACTATCGCAATGACGAACACTATGTGGAGTGCCATCTGTACAACGAACAGAATGTGAAGGAAGGAAAGGTGATTGAACGTGCCGACTACAACGAATGATACATTGATCGATGTAAGACATCTTAAAAAGTTTTTTAAGACGAAGCGCGGTATGCTGCACGCGGTCGACGATGTCACCTTCACGATCGACAGAGGCAAGACCCTTGGTGTCGTGGGCGAGTCCGGCTGCGGCAAGTCCACCACCGGCAACTGCCTGATCCGTCTGGAAGAACCCACTGCCGGCGAGATCTACTTCGAAGGCAAGAACGGAGCTGCTCTGAGCAAGGCGGAGATGCGCAAGATGCGTACGGAGATGCAGATCATCTTCCAGGACCCGTTCTCCAGTCTGAACCCCAGAAAGACCATCGCCCAGACCATCGCTGAGCCGCTGAAGATCAACAAGATCATCACCGACAAGAATGCG
>JAGAEH010000201.1 GCA_017613225.1 Lachnospiraceae bacterium | reverse complement strand
GCAGCGGCCAAGGAGCTGGATCAGTTCGGTATTACGGTCAACTGCGTCTGTCCTCAGGGAGAATCCCCTTCCCACGCGGTGAAATACAACGCGCTGATCCGCAAGATCACGGCGGCAGGCCATGCGCCGGATCCTAAGGTGCTGGCGGTGGTAGAGGCCGATCACGGCGATCCCGCCAACCTGGCGCCATTTATCGCAGTGCTCTGCCTGGACGACTATATCAACGGTTCCATCTTTTCCATCAAGTCCTCCGGCCGTTTCCAGGCTTATTCACAGCCGGCGCTGGGGACGATGATCCACAACGGGGACAAGGGCCCCTGCTGGGATGTGGAAGAACTTCGCAAGGCGGTCAAAGAGGACATGCTGGGCCCGGACTACAAGGCGCCCGGCAAGGCCTACGGCTGGGGCAGGTAACTGCCGCTGTATAAGGAGAAAAGTATGGAATTCACCAAATTGCTGGAAAAGGCCAAGATGGGGCCGCTGTCTTTGGACAACCGCCTGATCATGGCGCCGATGGGGTCGCTGAACGCGGATTCCAACGGCTATATTACCGATAACGCGCTGGCGTTTTATTCCGCTCAGGCCAGCGGCGGTCTCGCCATGGTGATCGTGGAATGTACTGCCACGGATGACGACCTGTCCCGGGGAGAAGACAACGTGATGTGCCTGTATGAAAACGGCCAGATCACCGGAATGGCAAGACTGGCTTCAGCCATCCAGGACCAGGGGGCACTGGCGATCCTGCAGCTCTGCCACATCGGCCATCAGCTGTCTCTGGCAGACCGCAAGGAATCCCTGGGACCGTCCACCATGTTCGAGATGCAGGGCGGGATCAAGCCCTTCCCGATCCGCGGTCTGACCATCGCCGAGATCGACCAGATCATTGACGATTTTGCCAAGGCGGCCTGGCGGGCCAAGATGGCTGGCTTTGACGGCATTGAGATCCACGGCGCCATCGGCCATCTGATCAACATGTTCTGCTCGCCTCAATACAACCACCGCACGGACGAGTACGGCGGAAGCCCCGAAAACCGCATCCGCTTCATGGTGGAGATCATCGAGGCCTGCAAAAAGAGCTGCGGAAAGGACTTCCCTATCATTGGCAGGATATGCGGTGATTCCTTCGATCCGAGGGATATCAGCCTGGAAGAGGGCATCATCCACGCAAAAGCATTGGAGAAGACCGGTATCGTGGCACTGCACCTGGTGGGCGGAGACTCCAACAACGTGCGGGTGATCAATGCCCAGTACGACAAGCGGGGCGACTATATCCCTACCGCGAAAGCCATGAAGGAAGCGGGGGTGAAGATCCCGATCATCCTGGACGGCGGATTCACTACGCCAGAGCTGGCGGAAGAAGTGCTGGAGGCCGGTTACGCGGACTTTATCGGCATCGGAAGGCCGGCGCTGGCGGATCCTGCCTGGATCAAGAAGATCAGGGCAGGAAAGCGGGAGGACATTGTCCCCTGCATGCGCTGCACCATGGGCTGCGTGGGTACAATAGCTGGATTCAACGCGGCTATCGGCCTGCGCTGCTCTGTCAATCCGCTTTGCAATACCAGCAACTTCCGCAAGGTAATGCCTGCGGAGGAGAAGAAGAACATCTGCATCATCGGCGGCGGTCCTGCCGGCATGGAGGCGGCCAAAGTGGCGGCACAGCGCGGCCATACGGTCACTATGTACGAAAAGAGAAAGCTGGGCGGCACCATGCACGAGGCGGCTTTCAGCGAAGAACTTAAGGGCGACATCCGCATTCTGATCGACTACTATGCCGCGCAGATGAAGAAGCCCGGTATCACCGTGATCGAAGAAGAGGCAACGGCCGAAAAGGTCCTTGCCGGCAATTATGACGCGGTGATCGTAGCCACAGGCGCGGTGCCGGTGGTCACAAAGTACGAAAAACAGGGGCTGACCAATGTGTGCAGCATCCATAGATACTGCAGCGATCCTTCCGCGGTGGAGGTGGGACAGAACGTAGTGATCGTAGGAGGCTGCTTCATGAATCTGGAAGTGGCTCAGAGCCTGCTGCGCGCAGGGAAAAAGGTCACCGTGGCCTCCCGCAGGGGCACCGGCATGCTCAGAGTGATGGAGCTTGGCGACGACAATTCTTCCCCTCAGCAGCAGCGCCTGATGATCCTCAATGCCATGAAGGGCCTGCAGTACAAACTGGGGAAGGACATCGCGGAGGTCAAAGAAGACGGCGTCGTGCTGCGTGATGTCCGCACGAAACAGGAGGAGACGCTGCCCTGCGATACCGTACTGATCTGCCGCGGCTACACCGGAAAGCCGAAGATCTACGAAGAGCTCTGCGCCGCCCATAAAGAAGTCTATCTGATCGGCGACAGCAAGATGACGATCCGCTGCAATGACAAGAGAAACATCGGCGACGCCATCCTGGAGGGCTGGCAGGTCGGCAACCGGATCTGACCGTGAGAGGAGGAAGAAAAGATGACAAAAATGGTAAAACATCCCCTGCGGATCACGGCAGACGCCCTGAAAAACGCATTTATCAAGTCCGGTTTTGCGCTCTATGACAACGGAGAATACCCGGAGTTGGAACGGGCCGAGATCAACATGAAGGTCTTTGATGATCCGGCGCGGATCAAAACGCCTGTGCTCCTGATGGACGGACAGTACGCCCT
>JAGAEH010000200.1 GCA_017613225.1 Lachnospiraceae bacterium | reverse complement strand
GCCAGCAGGTCCCTCTCGGTCTGCTCCTGTTTTTTCAAAGCAGCCTCCAGCTCCATCCGGCACTGTTCCAGCGCGGCGGTCTTTTCCTCCAGTTCTTTTTGGAACTTATTATTCTGGGCTTTCAGCCGGATCAGGATCTCCAAAAGTTCCGACTTGCTCAGCTTTTTCACTTCCTTCTTTTTCATGATCTTTCCTCACTCCTCTACCCGCACGCAGCGCACCGCGCACCGGGTCCGTCCGCCCAGAAAGCAGGTAAACAGCGTCAGATCCCATTTTCCCGCGGCGGCGTCGGTCATCCTGTCCACCTCCATCGGATAGACTTCCTCCCGGTTGGTCACCACATAGTGATACTGCACGCCGTCCACGTTGGTGAAGTACACGTCCGTCCCCACCGCGATGCTCAGCAGCTGATAAAAATGCCGCGAATAATTGTGGCCGCAGATCACCAGATCGTTGGTGTAATAGGACCCGGTGAACCGGCAGGGCGAGATCTTGAGCCTCACGTAGTCCCACTGGGCCATCACCGGCAGGGAGATCTCCTCCGCCGGAACTTCGATCACACCGATGTATTCATACCCCTCGATCTCCACCGTGGGCATGTCCGGGACCACGTCCATGTAGTCGACGTAAGCATATTTGCTTGGCGGCGCGATCCCCGCGGCCCTGTACTCTTCCACCCGCTCCTGAATGGCTTCGGACAGCTGCACGTTCACCTGCGCAGCGGCCTCTTCCGCCCGGTCCGACTCTCTGTCATTATACAGGACAAGGGCCAGCGCCGCCAGCATGCACAGCAGCCCAGCCCCAATCAAAAGGGTGGATACCCACTTTCTTCCCACGTTGTTACTCTTCCTTTTTGCGGCGCACCAGCACGCCAGTCAGCACCAGCACCGCGCCGACGCCGGCAAGCAGCGGCACCGGCCACCACAGCTGGCCTGTCTGAGGGATGTCCGGCGGCGTCTCCGGCTCGGTGGACTCCTCCGGCCTGGTGGTCTCCTCCGGCTTGGTGGTCTCTTCCGGCTCGGTAGTCCCTGCCGTCGTGGTCACTGTGCGGGGTTTGGGCGTGGCGTCCACGTCATACATGAGCTTGCCGTCTTCCGCGTAAGGGATGGAGACCAGGATCGGCTCGATGTCTGTATAACCCTCTGCCGCCTTTTTCTGTGAGATCAGATAAAGCCCCAGTTTCAGATCAGCGAACCGCGCCGTCCCGTCCGTACCAAGCTTTACGACCGTTCCCGTGATACCGTTTTTATCCGCATACTTTTTCAGCGCTGCCGCCAGCTCGGGCGAACCGTTCCTTGTTACACCGCCGTCGTCCAGCTTTTCGCCGCAGTCCGCAAACTCATCCGTAAACGCAAAGCGGTTCTGTTCGCCGTCCCACAGCGCTTCGGCCACAAAGATCAGTTCCAGCGACCCGCCTTCGACCGGGTTGCCGTCCTGGTCCTTTATCGTGACCGAAATGGAACCCGTCCTGTCATAGTCAGGCGCCTCGGCCGCTGCCGCGGGCACCGCCAACAGGACTGTCAAAAGCAGGACTGCCAGTATGATCCTTCCTCTATTCCTCATCGTCGATCTCCAGTTTGACCGGTCTGCGGGCCGTCTTCTTTTTCGGCTTCAGCAGCACGATCAGCGAAAGCAGCACCAAAACCGGTACCGCGATAAACAAAGCCACCAGCGTGGTGTTGACCTGGATCGCGTCGGCCGAGACGCGCACCAGGTGCTCCTCCACCGTGTCGATCCTGTGTCCCCGCACCAGCAGGCGGTGCGTATTGACGCCGTAAGGCGTGCAGGTGATCAGCGTACAATAGTCCTGCCCCGGCTCGATCTTCAGTTCCTCGACCTCATAGGGCAGCACGATGCGGATCTGATCCACCTCGTAAGTCAGTGTCTGGTCCAGCACCTGCAGCAGGAAAGTATCCCCCACCACCAGCTGGTCGATGTCCGTAAATAATCTGGCGGAAGGCAGGCCCCTGTGGCCGGACAGCACCGTGTGGGTGCTCTCGCCTCCCACCGGCAGGGAAGACCATTCCACGTGGCCTATGGCAATCTGGATCACGGACTCGTCCGTGCCGTGATAGATCGGCAGCAGCACGTTGATCCGTCCGATCTCCACATAGCCCATGATGCCGGTGCCCGTCACGTCCAGAACGGAACGGTAGCGTTCCAGCTCCTCCTCCGTCATGTTGTGCGCGCCTGCGCCGCTTGCGGACAGCTGCCGGTTGTAGGCCTCCGCCTCCTCCCACAGCTTTTTGTAACTGTCATCCTGCATGTTGGCCATGGCTTCCACATAGCTGGCCACGGCCCGCGTCTGGTGGAGGCTGTTCCACCAATTGCTGAACGTGGGATACAGCAGCAAGGACAACCCTGTAAGAAATATGAGGATCAGTACGATCGTTGAAAGATGCTTTTTCATACAGAGCTCCCCTTGCCGCTGTATGCCGGGGAGGAGATCCCTCCCCGGTATACGGCAGACGCGGAATTACATGCTGCTCATGCGCTTTTTGGTGATCAGGGCAATGCCCGCTCCCAGTACCAGGATGGCGCCGACGATGTAGAAGATGGTGGTGCCGATGCCGCCGGTGGAAGGCAGCTCGCTGCCGGCCTTGTTCTCCACGTCGATACGGGTCCCGTTTCCGGCATCGACCGTTACGTCTTTTTCACCTTCCAGCTTGTTGTATCCGTCAGGGGGCGTGATCTCTTCCAGAGTGTAGTCGTCATCGGCATCGACGCCCCAGATGACGATGTCACCGCTGGCAACCGTGATGAAGGTCTCGACTGCACCCGCTTCTTCTCCGTTGGCAACGCGATAGTTGTTGTCATCCAGCTTGATCAGCTTTACAACGGTCCCGCCCTTCTTCAGTGAGAACACGGCGTCGGCCAGATTATCCGTGGAGCCCGTTGCGTGTTTGTAAACGCTGAACTTGTGCGTCTCGGTGGTAGTGGAATCTTCCGTGCTGCTGGTGCCGTCACCAAAGCTGACCTTGGTCTTGTTGTTCTGATCCACGATGGCTACGCCGTCATCACCCTTCACAACGGCATTCTCATTGAGCACTGCCGTATAGGTGATCACATACTCCTTATAGCCGTCATTGCCGAAATCCAGGCCATCGATCCATTCCTGATCAAAGGTGATATCAAAGGTATCGCCGTCTGCAGGGCTTTCATTGACCGTGTACTCCGTTCCCGCGGTCAGGCCTTCGATGGCGATGCTCCCGGCAGTGAAGGTCAGTCCGCTCGTCATCTTATCATGTACGACCACGTTGCGGGTGCCCTTCACGATCTTGACGGTGGATCTGAAATTGACCGTATCACCGATCTGGGCGTCATTTTCTTCTCCCCATGCGGAACTGCTGTCTTCCTGGACTTCCTTGGTAATCGTATCCTCAGGGTTCTTCTCATTTACAGTCACTGCAGAGGCATCCGGCGTGGTCTCGGTCATCGCCAGGGTACCCAGAGTAGAAGTGATCAGCCAGTAGCCGTCCGGCAGATCACTGAAAACAGCCGTGGTCTCGCCCTCCGCCACTGTGACGGATTTGGTGGCAGCGGGCTTGTTCGCCCAGGCGGCGGCCGCCTTGGCCAGCGCTGCTGCGTCTGAGATCGCGGTCACATAGCCCTGTTCATTGACAGTGATGTAGGCCGCACCGGCGCCGGTACCGGTAAAGAACGCGGTCCAACCCTCATTGATCGTATAGGAATACGCCGTCGGATTCGTCTCGTCATTTACCTTCAGGTCAAACAGTTTATAAAGGTCGTAGGTCTCACCCGCTTTTGCGTTGTTCACCGTAATACTGTCGTTCTTATCTCCTTCTGCCGCCATCGCGCTCACGGTCAGTCCCAGCACCATTACCATCGCCAGCAGCAGCGCCATTATCTTGCTAAACTTTTTCATCGTTTCTCTCCTTATATTCTCTGTCGTTTTTTGTCGCAAGTCATCTGAAGACGTCATCGTTTTTCCCAACATGGTCGTGCCTCTTTCATCTATCCATCGGCACCTCCGTCTTTGGGCGGCCGCTCAATGCGGCCTTTGACGATCGGGGGACGGATCCTCCTGTCAAACAGCGCGTGTCTGCAGTCGTGAGGCCCGTTCCGGCATGCCTCCCGTGCCGGCGCAGGCCGTCCTCTGCACGTTTTCAGTATCATGCCTGCCGCGGCCAGCAGGATCAGTGTGATGCCGGCAGCCAGCAGCTTCCGGGTGCCGGAACCGCCGGTGGCGGGTAATTCCACGCCCGGTATGTTGGAGATCATGCCTGTCTGGAGCGTGATGCTGTGCTCCGATGTGATCTCTCCGATACCCAGGTTGGCCTGGGTTCCGTAGATGATCTTCTCTTCCACGCTGTCCCACTGTACCAGTCCCAGGATCTCCAGCGTTCCGTCATCCAGGATGCGGAAAGCCGAGACCGGATTCTGCAGGATATATCCATCCGGCGCTTCTGTCTCTTTCAGGTAGTAGGTTCCGGCGGCCAGCGTCAGATCCATCGGATTGGCGGGGTCGGTCACGCCGTAGTAGTAGTTCCCTTCCTCATCCGGCAGGGCGGTCAGGTATCCGTTCTGATCTGACACAAAGGACGAGACCAGATCTGTGTATGTGAAGACAAACTGTCCTCCCTTGTATTCCGGCGCGGCGTTGTACAGGTTGAACTTCGCCCCGGGCAGATAGTCTGTTGCGTTCTGAGAAGAGACCTTGCGCAGCCGGAACGTGCCCTCCTTGTACTGGTTGTCCGCCAGAACATAGGCGTCCTCGCTGTTTCGCAGTGTTCCCCGGACCGTCTCGGAACCCTCCGCCGAGACGTGGTCATACGAGGTGTCCTTCTCATCTCCGATGCTCTTGAGGGTATATCCCTGCGGGATGTTGGTCTCCAGGACCTGGAATACGGTCCCCGGCATCAGATCTTTGACGATGATCGTATAGTCCGCCGGGATATAGTCGATATAGCCCGTCTGGCTGCTGTAGTCGAAGATCGGGTCGGTGGGATCCTTGGCAGGGATCACCGTCAGAGTACCATGATCATCATAGTAGTACTTTCCGTCCTCTCCCAATGTCAGAGGGACCATTTTGCTGTCGATACGATAATAATAGGTATAGGTGTCCAGGAAGGTCGTCTGGATATGGTACACTCCTGTTTCCGGATCGGTCAGCTGCACCTTTTCGGAGTCGCGCTTCACGATGTAGTACGGCTCGACGGAATAGTCCTGCAGATGATCCTCATCCGGTCCGAAGGCCACTTTAAACTGGAAGGTCAGATCCGGGTCGGGGGTCTGCCCCGTCATCAGATCCAGCCTCTTCGTGATGAACAGCTGGCGGGTATAGAGCGAGTTGTCATAGACCACCTGGGCGCGCTGGCGGATCGTGGCCGCAGCGACCGAGTAATCATAAAGCGCCCCGTTTGCGGTCTCCGTAACAGTTTCCGTCCCTTCGTTTACCAGGACCTGGGAGACCTCGTCTTTGGAGACGCCGACCTCCTTTACGTAATACTCCGTTCCCTCCGGCACTACGAAATACACGCCTTCGCCGTGTTTCAGTTTGAAGACATTGTCGTAGGTATTATCGCCGACCGTGACAGTGTCAAACACCACGGGAGCTTCCGTCTGCACCCAGCCGCCGCCGTCCGAGCGGGTGGCGATGAAAGCGCTGGTATTGAGCGGCACATCGTCCGCAGTAAATGCCTGGAAATAGAATTCCTTGTCGATGTACTTCTGCTTGTCCATGCCGGACACTTCCTTGGCCACCAGGAAAGCGTCGCTCTTGACGGTGGTCAGGTTAAAGCGCATGTGCAGGTTGGAAGCGTTCTTGCCGCGCTCCATGTAGAAGACCTTCATGGAGTGGGTGAAATAGTCGGGCTTCAGCGTGTCGCCGCTGAAATACTCGTCAACTTTCGAGTCATCCCAGGCCGTGCCGTCCGGGAAGACGCCCGCGTTTCTAAAGCACTCTTTGATCGTGGTCCCGGGGATGGAACCGCCGCCGACGATGTTCGACGTATTGCGGTAGCTGATCTGGCCCGTCGTGAAATTGACCTTGCCGGCAATGGCGCTGTGGATGCCGCCCAGGTCCAGCACCAGCACGCCGTCCACATACAGCCACAGGTCGTCATCTCCGCTGAATTCGAAGATCAGGTCGTTGCCGTTGCGGTCTCTCATGGTAGCCGGCTGCATGAAGTCGGCCTCCAGCGTCATGCCGAAGTTGTAGTTGTACTTGTCGCT